>NZ_JBXWSB010000069.1:0-24482 GCF_059613205.1 Ruegeria sp. BHSB064 | reverse complement strand
CTCTCAGTAACCTTTAATCAACCATCTTTGAGTTCAATGGTCCCGCGGTACAGGCTGGAGAGCCGATGACCGCAAAAGGTGAAGTCGTCCCTGTCCTGATGGCGAGTGCGCCCTGTGGCAGGGACGCTTCGCCGCTTCATCTTTTCACAAATACTCCCGCCGGAGGCATCCGGCATTTAGACTGGCGTTGTCGTCGTCCTTTCGCCGCAGCGGCTCATCTTTTCCGCGCCTCAAGCTCGGAGTTGAAGATGCGCAGGCGGTGGGTCAAATTCTCCTCATCGATCACGCTGTTGAAATTCTCGAACAAAAAGGACAAAGCCTCACCTTCGTCCAGACCAGCCTCTCGCGCGAACGCTTTGAGCTTGCGATACCCGTCCTCAGTCATGGCAACAGGAAAGCGACGTGTCAGGCGAAAACGCTTTGGCATTTGGGTCCTCCGGTGGTCTGGGTTCAGGCAGTGTTGCCCGAACCCACACTGAGATCAGAAGTTCGCCGCGTCCAGTGCCATGACCGTGTCCGCGCCCGTCTGAATGCGCGCCAGGTGCATCCCGGTCGCGGGCAGGCGGCGTGCCATGTAGAAGCGGCCGGTGTTGATCTTGGTCTCGTAGAACTCTTTGTCCGATGCACCACCGTCCAGAGCATCTTGTGCGGCTTTCGCCATTTGCGCCCACATCAGGCCCAGGCAAACGTGACCGAACATGTGCATGAAGTCGTAAGAACCGGACAGTGCATTGTTCGGGTTCTTCATACCTTCCTGCATGAAGTACATGCCAGCCGCCTGCAGGTCCTTGGATGCAGCTTTCAGCGGTTCGATGAACGCCTTGTCATACGCTTCGTCCTTGCCACCGTTTTCCTTGCAGAAGGTTTTGACCATCTCAAAGAACGCCATGACGTGCTTGCCGCCGTCCTGCGCAAGTTTCCGGCCCACAAGATCCAGCGCCTGAACGCCGTTTGCGCCTTCGTAGATCATCGCGATACGGGCGTCGCGGGTATATTGCGACATGCCCCATTCCTCGATGTAGCCATGGCCGCCATAGACCTGCTGCGCCTGCACGGTCATGTCATAGCCCTGATCGGTCAGGAAACCCTTGATGACCGGGGTCAGCAGCGAGATCAGCCCATCGGCATCTTTGTCACCCGCGCGGTGCGCTTTGTCGAGCATCGTTGCGCCCCAGAGGATGAACGCGCGCGCGCCCTCGGTAAAGCTTTTCTGATCCATCAGGTTGCGGCGGATGTCAGGGTGTACGATCAACGGATCAGCAGGGCCGTCGGGGTTTTTCACACCGGTCACGTCGCGGCCTTGCAGGCGGTCCTTGGCGTATTCCAGAGCGTTTTGGAACGCAGCCTCGGCCTGTGCCAGACCCTGCATCCCCACACCAAGACGCGCTTCGTTCATCATGGTGAACATGGCGCGCATGCCTTTGTGCTCTTCGCCCAAAAGCCAACCGGTGGCCTCGTCATAATTCATGACGCAGGTCGAGTTGCCATGGATGCCCATTTTCTCTTCGATCTTGCCGACCGAGACGCCGTTACGCTCACCCGGCGTGCCGTCTTCGTTGACGATGAACTTCGGCACGATGAACAGCGACACGCCTTTGATACCCTCAGGGCCGCCCGGAATCTTGGCCAGCACCAGATGGATGATGTTGTCAGCCATGTCGTGATCGCCGGACGAGATAAAAATCTTCTGCCCCGAAATCTTGTAGCTGCCATCGCCCTGCGGTTCCGCCTTGGTGCGCATCAGGCCCAGATCGGTGCCGCAATGCGGCTCGGTCAGGTTCATGGTCCCGGTCCATTCACAGCTGACCATGTTCGGCAGGTACTTGTTCTTCTGCTCGTCAGTCCCGTGCGCGAGGATCGCAGAGGCCGCTCCATGCGTCAGACCCTGGTACATGGTAAATGCCTGGTTGGAGCCTGAGAACATCTCGCCCACGGCGGTGCCCAGTACATAGGGCATGTTCTGGCCGCCATACTCTTCCGGCATGTCGAGGCCAGTCCAGCCACCTTCTTTCATCTGCTCAAAGGCGTCTTTGAAACCGGTAGGAGTGTACACAATACCGTTTTCCAACCGACACCCTTCGGTGTCACCCACGACATTCAGCGGGTGCAAGACGTTGGTGGCAACCTTGCCAGCCTCTTCCAGAACCGCGCCGGTAAACTCGGCTTCCAGTTCGCTGTAGCCGGGAATATCCGACTGAGAGATTTTCAGAACGTCGTGCAGGATGAACTGCGTGTCTTTGGTTGGCGCGTTGTAAACGGGCATGTGAAGCTCCCTTAATTCATATGTCCGGATGGCGGGGCGAGGTTACTCGGCCGCCTTCTTTTCCTGTTTCATCGAGGCGATGACTTTCTCGCCCCAGCGCAACTGCTCTTTCAGATCGTCGATGGCTTGTGTCAGCTCGCGGCGGCGTTCTTCCATATCCGCCAGACGTTCCAACGCGATTTCATAGGTGCGGGTCATCTGAGTGACCTGCTGGTCGCCCACATGGTACAGATCCAGAAGTTGGCGGATCTCTTCCAGGCTGAAGCCAAAGCGTTTGCCGCGCAGGATCAGTTTCAGCCGTGCCCGGTCACGTTTGGTGAACAGACGTTTCTGGCCTTCGCGGATCGGGAACAGAAGTTCCTTGGCCTCGTAGAACCGCAAAGTGCGTGGCGTGACATCATAGGTCTCGCACATCTCGCGGATTGTCATCACATCTTCGGTCATTCGTCATACTCTCGTCACTGGCGTCATGAGACATGAGTTGCGCAGTTGCTTCGAGCTTTACAACACGTGAGTGACGTTTACGTAATTCAGACGCTGCGTCACTTTAAAGTTGACGTAACATCCAAACGCGTAAACACCGTTTCGCGTAATTTTCTTTCCCTTAGGTCAGGAAGAAGCCGCAGCTTTTGCATGTGCAAAGGCTTTGCGCACACGCATAAGGTGTGTCACGAGATGAGTTTGCGGGAAAGGAATCCGAAGAGACGAAAGACCTATTTCAAGGACTTTGCTGTTTGGTCGCGCAGCCGCTTCAGTTCGTCCATGGCTTCGTCAAGTTGCTGGCGCTGTTGCTCAAGCTCGCTCATTTGGCGGTCCGCCATTTCAACGAAAGTAGCCATTTGCGCCTCGTTGCCCTGATCCTCATAGATCAAAAGCCATTGGCGAATCTCTTCCAGCGGGAATCCAAACTTGCGGCCACGCATGATCAACTTCATCCGGGCGCATTCCCGCGCGCCGTAAAACCGGGACCGACCTTCACGGTCCGGTTGCAGCAGCTCGATGTATTCGTAATAGCGCAGGGTGCGCGGTGTTACATCGAACTCGGCGCACATCTCTTTGAATGACAAACGGTTGTTGGACATTCCTGATCTCCTTGCCAGCAACCTAGGCGGTCCCGATCCCAAGCGCAACAGGTGGGCTTGCCCTTTGCCGAAACAGCGGCTCATAAAGGAAGGGACGAGAACAGGACAGATGCCAATGGTCGACAAGACAGTATTAGCCCGCCAATTTATCGAGGCGATCCCTCATGCGCGGGCCCTGAACCTGACGCTGACCCATATTGGCGAAGGCGAAGCAGAGATCACGCTGCCATACAACGAAGATCTGATCGGTGATCCGCGCACCGGAGTGATCCATGGCGGGGCAATCTCGACCATTTTGGATACGTGCTGCGGTGCCGCGGTGATGAGCCACCCATCGGCACCCGGGGGAACTGCGACCATTGACCTGCGGATCGACTATATGCGTGCGGCGACACCGGGTCAGACAATTACGGCACGCGCGACCTGCTATCACATCACGCGGAACGTGGCATTTGTGCGGGCGACAGCCATGGACAATGACAAAGACCTGCCCGTGGCAACTGCGGCTGGATCATTTACGGTTGAGGGGAAATAACATGGCAAGACCGCGTCCTGAACCCATGCAGGTGGTCAAACAACGGCGCGACGCGGCATTGCGCGCGTTGGTTGATGGCGTACCTTATATCCGCTTTCTCGATATCAGCTTCGACCGGCGTGGAGATGAACTGACGGGCGTGCTGAATTTCGACGACAAACTGATCGGCAATCCGTTTTTGCCTGCGATTCACGGCGGCGTCACTGCGGCTTTTCTCGAAGTAACAGCTGTCATCACTCTCAGCTGGGAACACATGTTCCCGCGCATCGAGAGTGGTGAGATCGACGGTGAGGCCATTATGGCCGACCCGGACATACGCTTTCCCAAGACAATCGACTTTACCGTCGACTATCTGCGCTCGGGCCTGCCGCGCGACGCTTATGCGCGGGCCTTTATCAGCCGGTCGGGGCGGCGTTATGCTTCGGTCCGGGTCGAAGCCTGGCAGGACAATCATGCGAAACTGTTTGCGCAGGCATCAGGGCATTTCCTGATGCCTCAACCCCCCAGAGATAAGAGCTGACCATGCAGGACGCGTCGGCGCCCATCACGCATAGGCGGGTGCTGAAGATCGCAGTCCCGATTGTGCTATCGAACGCGACCGTGCCCATTCTTGGCGCGGTTGATACGGGCGTTGTGGGGCAAATGGGGCAGGCTGCACCCATCGGTGCCGTGGGGATGGGCGCGGTTATTTTGGCCTCGATCTATTGGATTTTCGGTTTTCTGCGCATGGGCACGACTGGCCTGGCTGCGCAGGCGCGCGGGGCAGGGGACGTCGCTGAAACACGGGCTTTGCTGATTCGTGGACTTCTGCTGGGTGCCACGGCGGGCGTGTTCTTTGTCCTCGCTCAGGCGGCAGTCTTTGCCGGGGCATTTGCCCTGTCGCCTGCCAGCCCCGAAGTTGAGGCACTGACGCGCGCCTATCTTGAGATTCGCATCTGGGGTGCTCCGGCAACCATTGCATTGTACGCCGTGACCGGATGGCTGATCGCGGTTGAACGCACACGTGGCGTTTTCATTCTGCAGATCTGGATGAACGGGCTGAACATCATTCTGGACCTGTGGTTTGTTCTGGGGCTGGGATGGGGCGTGGAAGGTGTCGCTGTGGCCACCCTGATCGCCGAGTGGACCGGTTTGGCGCTGGGTCTGTGGCTGTGCCGGGACGGATTCGAAGGCAAAATCTGGCGTGACCGGGCCCGGATCTTCGATGCCGCACGCCTGCGCCGAATGATGCAGGTCAACGGTGACATCATGATCCGTTCCGTCCTTTTGACGGGCTCATTCACTACTTTCCTGTTCGTGGGTGCGGATCTTGGCGACGTGACACTGGCTGCCAATCAGGTTTTGTTGCAATTCCTTGAGATCACAGCCTTCGCCCTGGACGGGTTCGCCTTTTCGGCCGAGGCTTTGGTCGGTGGCGCAGTTGGTGCGCGGGATCGACACCAGCTGCGACGCGCCAGTATCATGGCGTCGCAATGGGGGCTTGGTGGAGCCATATTACTGGGGGCTGTGTTTTTCCTGGCAGGACCGGCCCTGATTGACCTTATGTCAACCTCGCCCGAAGTGCGTCTGGCCAGCCGTGACTACCTGTTCTGGGCGGCGTTAGCGCCAGTTATCGGTGTGGCGAGTTGGATGTTTGATGGCATCTACATTGGTGCCACCTGGACCCGCGCCATGCGCAACGCAATGATTCAGTCGGTAGCGATCTATGTGGTTGCGCTGTTTATTTTGGTGCCAAGCTTTGGCAATCACGGCCTGTGGGCCGCGCTGATGGTTCTGAACATCGCGCGGGGTGTGACGATGGGATGGCGCTATCCCAAGCTGGAAGCCCAAGTGGCTTAAAGCAGTTTCAGCAGATTCTCAGGTGGACGCCCGATAGCGGCTTTGTCCCCGACAATGGCAAGGGGGCGTTCGATCAGGATCGGGTTGTCCGCCATGGCGCGGATCAGCTCGTCATCCGATGCGGTCTTTGTCAGCCCCAATTCCTTGAACCGTTTTTCGCCGGTGCGCACCATATCAATCACAGGCAATCCCAGAGCGACATGTGCCGCCCGTAGTTCGTCTGCTGAGGGCGCGTTTTCAAGGTATTTTCGCAATGTGATCTGCGCGCCCTTTTCTTCCAACAGCGCCAGTCCGGCGCGGGATTTCGAACAGCGGGGGTTGTGCCAGTATTCGATCACAGCCAGTCCTCTCGTTTACTGCCAACGGCTTGGGCAACGCTCTCAAAACCGTCGCGGGCCAGGAGTTGATCCAAACCATGCGCGATGTCAGCGGCAAGTGAGATCCCACCGTAAACCATGGCGGTATAGAATTGCACGGCAGACGCTCCGGCGCAGATCTTGGCATAAGCTTGCTCGGCATTACTGATGCCGCCGACGCCGATCAGCGGGATGTCACCACCGGTCAACTGGCTCAGCTTTGCCAGTACGCGGGTGGATTTCTCGAACAGGGGCGCGCCAGACAATCCTCCGGCTTCCCCTTTATGCGCGCTACGCAACCCATCGCGCGACAGGGTGGTGTTGGTGGCTATCACCGCATCCACGCGGGTTTCGCGTGCAACTTCGGCAATGTCCTGCAATTCCGGCTCGGTCAGATCCGGCGCAATTTTCAGGAAAATCGGAAGCGGGCGGGGCAGCGCGTCCCGAGTCTCGATCACACCGTTCAACAACGCAGTCAGCGCAGCCTTCCCCTGCAAATCACGCAGTTTTTCCGTATTGGGCGACGATACGTTTACGGTGGCGAAATCCAGATGTGCGGCGCAATGGGCAAGAACTTTCGCAAAATCACCCGCGCGGTCTTCGCTGTCTTTATTGGCCCCAAGGTTCAGACCGATCACAGCATCTTTGGGGCGCTCTGCCAGTCGCTTGGCCATCACCTCCATGCCTTCGTTGTTGAAACCAAAGCGGTTGATGGCTGCCTTGTCCTCGGTCAGACGAAACAGGCGCGGTTTGGGGTTTCCAGGTTGCGGTCGAGGTGTGACGGCACCCACCTCGATAAAGCCGAACCCAGCGCGCGACAGAGGAGCGAGAACCTCACCATTCTTGTCGAATCCAGCGGCCAGACCGACCGGATTGGGCAGATCCAGCCCTGCCAGTTTGGTTTTCAGGCGCGGTGTCGTTACTGGTCCCGGCGCAGGTGTCAGTCCGGATTTCAACGCTTTGATCGACATGCCATGGGCCGCTTCGGGATCCATGCGATGCAACGCGCTCAGCCCCAATTTTTCAATCAGTTTCATCCGAAGGCCTTTCCGCTTTCCCCGGATCCGCACCGGATCAGGCGCGAGGTTTCAACGGCGGCCTGACGATGGATCACCGCAGTCCGGTACACAGGGTCAGTTACCATTTCAAGGAACGCGTGTGCGGTTGGATAGCGGGCGATAAAGACGGCATCCCAGACCTCATCAGCCGGTCCGATGAGGGTTGTTTCAAACACCCCACGCCACAAAATGCTTGCCCCGATACGCGCAATAATCGGCGCGGTTTCAGACCCGTATTTCTGATAGGCTTGTGCCCCGGTCAGCCCCGCGCCTGCCAATTCATGTGACGGGGGATATTGTGCTGCAGAACGGAACTTCACCAGATTGAGCATCTCGATTGGCTGGTCGCGGTCCAGCGCTTTGAAGGCTTCGAACTGATCCCGTTCGGGGTCGATAAAGGATGTCATTCCATATCCTCGGGGAACTGGTGCGCAGCGCCGTCAAATGGCAGAGGGCGCGACCAGACAACGTCGCCAAGCCGGATTTGACGATAGAGATGCGGGAACAAGGCACCGCCCCGCGACACTTCCCATTTCAGATCATCGCCCATGGCGTCGGCATCACAGGCCAGTAATGTCAGATCATCCACACCGGCGAAGTGTTTCGCCGCCGTCTCAGCAGCTTGTTCAGCCGTTGAAAAATGAACAAAGCCATCGGTGACGTCGATTGGCGCGCCATCTGTCGCGCCTTTGTCTTGCAAGGCGGCCCATTCATCGGCCCGGAAAATTTTGTAAATCAGCATACCGATCTGATGCCCCGCGCGGCGGTTGGAATCAAGCCGGATTTCCTCTTTGACTCTCGGTCGCCATAAGCGCACGATCCCTAAAAATATAAACAGGGAGATTCAGTATGTTGACCCGATTCCTGGCGTCTGCTGCAATTCTTGGCCTCACTGCCGGTATGGCGGTGGCCGAATACAAGCTAACTATTCTGCACACCAACGATATTCATAGTCGCATCGAGTCGATCAACAAGTATGACTCGACCTGTGACGCCGAAGATGAAGCGGAAGGAAAGTGTTTCGGCGGCGTTGCACGCCTCAAGACCATGGTGGATTCCCGCCGCGATGCGCTGGCGGATCAGAATGTTCTGCTGTTGGACGCGGGCGATCCGTTTCAGGGATCGCTGTTCTACACCACCTACAAGGGCGCAGCGGAAGCCGAATTCATGGAAGCAATCGGCTATGACGTCATGGCCGTGGGCAACCACGAATTTGATGATGGCCCCGAGGGATTGGCGTCGTTCATTGAAACGGTCAGCTTTCCTGTCATCTCAGGCAATCTTGACCTGTCATCGTCGGCCGAGTTGAACGGCAAGGTTGAAAACCATGTTGTGCTGGATATCGGCGGCCAGAAAGTCGGTATCATCTCGGCGCTGGCCACGGATACGGTTGAAACGTCCAGCCCCGGCAAAGACGTTGTATTTCAGGACGAGATCGAAAGTCTGAAGGCCGATGTGGCGGCTTTGCAGGATGAAGGTGTCAATATCATCATCGCCTTGAACCATGTGGGTCTGGCCAAGGATCTTGAGATTGCAGCGCAGGTACCGGGTCTTGATCTTGTGGTCGGTGGCCACTCGCACACGTTGTTGTCGAACACCCAGGAGGGCGCGGCCGGGTCTTATCCGATGATGGTTGGCGATGTGCCGGTTGTACAAGCTTATGCGTATTCAAAATTCCTGGGCGAGATCACCCTGACCTTTGATGACGACGGCAATCTGATTGCGGCCGAGGGCGAACCCATTCTGCTGGACGCATCGGTCACGCCTGACGCGGACATCGCCGCCCGCGTGGCTGAAATGGGCGCGCCGATTGAAGAGATGAAGCAGCGCGTTGTTGCAAGCTCAGGCGCAGCGATACAAGGCGACAGGTCGGTCTGTCGCGTGCAGGAATGTGAAATGGGCAACCTTGTGGCCGACGCGATGCTGGCCCGTGTCGCTGATCAGGGGGCGCAGATCGCAATTGCCAACTCGGGCGGCTTGCGCGCGTCTATCGACGAGGGCGAAGTGACCATGGGCGAAGTGTTGACGGTGCTGCCGTTCCAGAACACGCTGTCCACATTTGAGATCACCGGGCAGACTGTCATTGATGCGCTGGAAAATGGCGTCAGTCAGGTAGAAGAGGTAAAGGGGCGCTTTCCGCAGGTCGCGGGCCTCAGCTTCACCTGGGATCCAAGCGTTGCCCCGAACGAAGGCCGTATCAGCGAAGTGATGGTGGCCGAGGGTGACGGGTTTGTTCCGATTGATCCGAACAAGACTTACCTTGTTGTGACCAATAACTACGTTCGCAATGGTGGTGACGGGTATTCGATGTTCGAAGGCGACGACAAGAATGCGTACGATTTCGGCCCGGATCTTGCGGATGTCACCGCTGAATACCTGGCCGAGAATGCGCCGTATCAACCTTACCTGGATGGGCGCATCAAGCAGAAGTAATCCCGCTCTCTAAAAACAAAAAAGCCGCATCTCAGTGATGCGGCTTTTTTTGTTTCACCTCCGTTCAGCTTAAATCGTATTCCGGCCAAAGCTCTGGGTCAAAGCCGTCCAGCATCGGTTTGATATGATCGGCTACTTCGCGCCAGCCCCCGATAGACTTGGTCGAGATCTTTTTGCGCACCTGATCGATACTGGCCGTCCGGACCTTGTTGGTGTTTTTTTCGGGATGGACCATGGCTTCGTTCCATTCGACCCCGCAGAATTCGGCCACTTTCTGGCTGTATGTCAGCGGATCGGCAACCAGTTCTTCGTAAGACACAGTCAGAACCTGGCCTGGGAACACCTTGTCCCAGTGTTCCAAGTAGCGACGATAAAGGTTGGCTGAATGCGCAATGGCCTTAAGGTTTGACGCATAGTTCATACCGCCAGCCGGAAACCGTCGGATCCATTTCGACAACCCGACATCGCGTGGGTCACGCAACATGTTGATGATCTTGGCATTGGGAAAGGCCGCCAAAATGTAGCCCACGCGCTGAAAGTTGTGCGGTAGCTTGTCAACAAAACCGACAGCTTCTTCCGGGAGCGCTGGCATTTTTTCCCTATAAGAAAGCGCGACAACTTTCGCGGCCTCGGCATCGAGTACCTTGTCATACTTCTGGAATCTGCCAGTCAGCTCCGGGATCAGCAACAGCTCACCACATCCCGCTAAATCAGGGGCTGCGCTCAGCATCATTTCCATCAGGGTCGTGCCGGATCGTGGCTGGCCAATGACAAAGATTGGCAAAGGTGTTTCAGTTGGCACCCCATCGAATGGCAGCATGCCTTCTGGGAACTTGCTAATAATTTTGCGAAGTTTTTCTTCTTCAGCGTCAAAATCATATGGCAGTGTTTCATGTTGCAGTTCATTTGCCGTCGCAAATTGCGGCAAGGCAGCGGCCAGGCCTTCTGCCTTTTCGATCAGATGGGCTTTGGCAAATTCAAGCTCTTGTAGCTGTTCATCGGTTTCCGCCATGGCGGCCTCGACCACAGATAACAAGTGCGGCGCGTTTTCTTCTGACGTCATTGTCGCCATTTGCAGCAATGCATTCAGGTGATGCGGTTGAGCCTCCAGAATATCTTCCAAAATAGTTTGCGAACTTTGTTTGTCGCCAGCCTGATGCAGACTGACCGACTTTTGGAAAGCAATGGTCAGGTTCTCGGGGGCCAGACTATATGCGAGGTCGATGTCACGTGAGCTCTCTTCTACAAATCCGATTTCCTGGTAAGCGCGCGCGCGCCTTGAAAGCAGCTCAGGGCTGTATGGGTCGGAAGAAAGCTTGTCAGTCGTATACTCAATGATCGAGCGCCAGTTTCTGCCCTCGCGCTGGATCTCATCAATGACCCGCATAAGCTCGCGGTTGTTGGGGAACTGTTCAATCTTCTTTTCGGCATAGGCCAGAGCGCGTGAAATTTGCTCGGTTTGCATCAATGCGTTTGCCAGGTTTTCGGCAAACTGCGGATCATCCGGTTTCATCCGCGAGGCTTCAAGAAAATGCGGAATGGATCTCTTGTACTGCTTCATCTCGGTCAGAACAAAACCGGCGATGGCATGATAATCGGAATCTTTGGGGAATTTCTTGACACCCAGCTGGGCCTTTTTCAAAGCCTGCGGCAGCTTACCAGCATCCAGAAGGGATAGTGCTTTGCTCTTGAGGGATTGAGTCGTTTGGTTTTTCATGTGACCCGTAAGATCCTGTGCCTGTATCAAGAATATATCGATGGTTCATTACTCATGTGCGGACGGTTTGCAATAACTCTTCCCAATGACGCCATGGCACAGCTGTTTGCTGCACGCCCGGCAAACGCGCTGCCGGCCGTTCCAAACTTTAACGTTTGTCCGACAAATCAGGTACATGTGGTGCGCAGCAGCGAAACAGGTCGTCAGCTGGATGCGCTGCGTTGGGGATTTTTGCCACATTGGTACAAGTCTGAGACGGCCGGGCCGCTGTTGATCAATGCGCGGTCCGAGACTTTGGCTGAAAAACCTGCCTTTCGCGACGCCTGCCGGTCGCGCCGTTGTTTGATCGTGGCCACGGGGTTCTACGAATGGACCAAGACCGAACAGGGAACGCGTCTGCCATGGTACATTCATCGCAAGGATGGAGCTCCGATTGCCTTTGCAGGCGTCTGGCAGGATTGGGGGCCACAGGAAAGCCGACAAGGCACCTGCGCAATCGTGACAACAGGCGCAAACGAGACTCTTAAGGCGATCCATCACCGGATGCCTTTGATCGTTGAACCCGACGATTGGGCCTTGTGGCTGGGAGAAGCCGGAAAGGGGGCGGCCCTTCTGATGCAACCGGGGGCTGAGGACTTGCTGACCTTCTATCGTGTGGACCCGGCTGTGAACTCGAACCGGGCCAGCGGACCAGAGTTGATAGAACCATTCGACGCATAAGGGCGCGTGGTCTTTCCTTTGGGATCGCGGCAAGCTAGACCTCTGGTATGGCATTGAAATTCCTTGATCTGACCCGGCTTTACGCGCATAGCTACGACACGGTGATAGATGTGCGCAGCCCGGCGGAGTTTGCCGAAGATCATCTGCCGGGCGCGATAAATCTGCCGGTTCTGAACAACGAAGAACGTGCGCGCGTTGGAACCATCTATGTGCAGGAAAGCCCCTTTCTTGCGCGCAAACTGGGCGCAGCGCTTGTGTTTCGCAACGCAGCCAATCACATCGAACGGCATCTCAGCCATCACGAAGGCGGGTGGCGTCCCTTGGTCTATTGCTGGCGGGGCGGGCAGCGATCGGGATCGTTCACCTGGATGCTGCAACAAATCGGCTGGCGCGCGGAAGTTGTCGAAGGCGGCTATCGGAGCTATCGCCGATTGGTGAATGCCTACCTGTACGACGACCCTCTGCCACATCGATTGATTGCTTTGGATGGCTACACCGGTACGGCCAAAACCGATCTGTTGGCCCTGTTGGACAAACGTGGTGTTCAGGTTCTGGACCTCGAAGCACTTGCCAATCACCGGGGGTCTTTGCTGGGGGAAAAGCCAGGCGGACAACCTTGTCAAAAAGCGTTTGAATCGGCTTTGTCTGCCGCGCTGTGCAGGATGGATCCTGCGCGCCCGGTTGTGGTCGAAGCGGAATCGTCGAAGATCGGCAGTTTGATCCTGCCGCCCAGCCTGTGGACGGCGTTATGTGCCGCGCCTCGGGTCCACATTGCTGCACCGATAGAAGCGCGCGCTTCCTATTTGGTTCGGGCCTATGACGACATCCTGTCCGACAGCGACCGTTTGCAGGATCGGCTTTCCCCGCTGCGTTTTCATCGTGGGCACGAGGTTGTTGACGGGTGGATGAACCTTATCGATGCGGGGGAAAAAACGGCGCTGACGCAGGCGCTGATGGAACAGCATTACGATCCGGCCTACACCAAATCACGACGATCCCGGTCTGTTGAGGTTTTGGCCAGTCTCGACATTGCATCCTTGGACGAAGACGGCCTTGCAACTGCTGCGGCCCAAATCGAGAATTTGCTGGATCAGCTTTGAAGGCGCAGGCCCGGTGTGTCTGTCAATTCGCCAATGATCGCAGCAGGATACCCGGCAGCCTTGAGATCCTTGATCAGGGCATCTGCCTCAGAAGGGTCGACCGCGGCCAGCAAACCACCGGCTGTCTGTGGATCAAATAACAAAGCGGCTTTGCCCTCCACAGGCAATTCCAAGGCAATTGTCCGGTTATCCGCAAAAATCGTTGATCGCACACCCTGTTCCGACAACTCCAGCGCACCACCCATCACCTCAACCGCGTCCAGATCAAGCCCTGCACCGCAGCCTGAGGCGTCGCAGATACCTTGCAGATGTCCGGCCAAACCAAACCCGGTCACATCCGTCATAGCATGGGCGTTGCCCAGAATACGGGACGCACTTCCTTGTGGCTGGATCATCTGCTGATAAGCCGCCGCGACCCAGGCTCCGTCGGCCAGACCAGCCATTTCAGCAGCCATCAGAACCCCGCTGCCCAAGGGCTTGGTCAGGATCAGACAATCCTCCGGGTGTCCGCCCGCCAGCGTGACAGGCGGAGATTCACACAAGCCGGTTATCGTAAAGCCGATGGTCATCTCGTCGCCCATGGAACTGTGCCCACCCACAATCTCGGCCCCGGCCTCTCTCATGACATCGCTTGCAACGGTCATGATTTCGGACATGATGCGGCTTTGCAGGGCGGCAGACATACGAGGCAGGATGATTGTCGCAGTGGCGGCCTGAGGCGTGGCTCCCATGGCCCAGATATCGCCCAAGGCGTGAACAGCAGCGATCCGTGCCATAAGGGCGGGATCATTGGTGAAAGCCCGCAGGTGATCTGAGGTTATGACCTGCTGAACCCCCCCTGTTTGCAACAAAGCTGCGTCATCTCCGGGCAGAGGGATAATGTCTGCGCGAGCAGGCGCAGGTTGCGACTTAAGTGCGGTTTGCAACGCATCGCGCCCGACCTTGGCCCCGCATCCACCGCACATGGGTTTTTCCCCAAGCGCCTCATCCAGCCCAAAGGCCCGGTCGCGCGGTAGTGCAGGAAGCTTCATCTGCGGCAGGTCTCGAAACCTGTTCATGAAGGTTTGATCGATATGGTTCTTCCATGTCCACATCATCGGGCCGCTGAAGGATGCCCCCAAACGCTCGCCCAAAGCGGATTTGCCGCCCAACGAAATCAGTTTGAGGTAATCCTTCTGCGGGACATATTTGCGCATTCGTCCCGCCCCCAGTGCGGAGCGCAGATTGTTGAAAAGTACGGGCGCTTCGCGCACCGCGTAAACGCCAGCCTTGGGTCTTGGGTTGTCTGAGAGATGAGCACAGTCTCCGGCCGCAAATATCACAGGATCGCTGGACTGGAGATAGCCGTTCACCCGGATGTACCCGCCCTGCAGATCCAGCCCGGTTTGTGCGATCCAGTCATAAGGGCGCGCCCCGGCGGCTCCGGTCACGAAATCGGCGGGGATTGCGCGGCCGTCCTGCAACTCGACGTGATCCGCAGCGATCTGGGTGATCAATGCGTTTTCGATGACATCCACACCCAGATCCTGCATGGCGCGGCGGATCGTGGCCGCCGCCTTGGGTTTGGTGGCCGTCAGGATCGCGGCATTGTCGATCAGTGTGATCTGCGCTTTTCGCCCTTTGGCCTTGAGAGCATATGCCATGGCCATGACCAATTCGGCCCCGGCAACGCCCCCGCCGATCACGGCCACTGACGCAGGGCCATCATGCTTCAAATATTCAGCCCACCGTGCCGCAAACCGGCCCAGAGGTTTGGCAGGAACGGCATGTTCGGCAAAGCCCGGCAGCGCGGGCATGTCCGACGTGATCCCGACATTGACCGAAGCCACGTCGAACCCGACGGGGGGGTATCCGGGAACATGTACCTGATGCGCTTCGGTATCGATCCCCTCAACCGCACCCAGAATGACACGAGCGCCTGCAAAGCGCGCGAGCTTCACCAGGTCAATGTCCAATTCCCGGCGGTCATAATGTCCGGCGACAAATCCGGGTAGCATCCCGGAATATGGCGCGGTTGGGCCGGGGTTGATCACTGTGACCCGTGCCCCGGGCAGGGGGCTCATCCCCCATTTCCGCAGTAACAACGCGTGGGTGTGACCTCCGCCAACAAGAACCAGATCGCGGGTTAAAGGCAGCGGAGGTGAGTGCATTGGGTTTAATTCGCGCTATGGTCCGGGACGTCTTCGACCTGCTCGACCGCGTGGGTGGCCCAAAGCTCATCCTCACCCGCATCCGGCAAATCGCTGGGCTTTTCATGACGGTGAATGTGCCATTTGGCAATGAACAGGGCCGTGATCGGTGCTGTCAGGAACAAAAACAGAGTGATCAGAAGCTCATGTAAGGACAGTTTGCCTTCCAGCAGAACAGAATGCGTGATCGAGGCCAGAAGCACACCGCCCACGCCCAATGTCGTCGCCTTGGTCGGCGCGTGCAGGCGGGACATGGGGTCTTTAAGCTTGATCATGCCAAAGGAGCCGACAAAACCGAAGATACCCGACATGATCAGGAAGAAGGCGATCAGAATTTCCACGAGTAGTGTCATACCGCCCTCACTCGATAATGTTGCCGCGCAGCATGAAGCGCGCGTAAGCCACGGTTGAGACGAAGCCGAGCATGGCGATGATCATGGCGGCTTCGAAAAAGATCTCGGTGCCTTGATCCAGACCATACAGGATCATCAGGGCGATGGTGTTGATCACCATGGTATCCAGCGCAAGAACGCGGGTGCCAACGCCGTCGGCGGTGATGATCCGCCACAGACACATCATGATGGCTGCTCCGAAACAGGCAAAGGCAAACAAGATGGCATAATCCAAAATCATTCGAAAATCTCCTTCAGCCTGCGCTCATAACGCTGCTTGATCTGGTCTCGCACCTCTTCGGGGTTGGGGGCGTCAAGGCAATGGACCAAAAGGTTATGCCCTTGCGCTGACAGATCGCAACTGACGGTGCCCGGGGTCATGGTGATGGTGCCGGCCAGCACAGTGATCGCCTCGGGGGTGCGCAGTTCCAGCGGGACACAGATCCAATTGGGTTGACGGTCAGCATCGCGCTTGAACAGGATGATCCGGGCAACGGTGATGTTTGCAATCACGATGTCCCAAAGCACGACCAGCATGTACTCTGCCACCATCGGCCAGTTTCTCAGCTTGGGACGATCCGGCCAATAGGGCTGTGTGATGAAAGGAATAATGATTCCCAAAATCAGACCAAACACCAATGAGTTCAACGACCCGTTATTGGCCAGCAGAACCCAGACGAATGTCAGCAGAAAAGTCAGATGAGGGTGCGGAAAAATCCGGTGGAGCAGTTTCATCATTCTTCCCTTCCCAATACGGCAGAGATGTAGTTTTCGGGCGCAAAGAGCTGAGCCGCGGTCTTGCTTGTGTATTCAAGGGCCGGGCCTGCAAACAGGGTCAGCAAGATCAGCCCGGCGACCAGTCCAAACACGGCCGTAATCGCAAGGCCGAGTTGCGGTTCTGGGGCAACCGGCGCCGGAACCTCTTCGCCTTCGACAGGCTCTTCGATAGCAACGACCTGCGTGTCGTGGCTTTTCCAGAAGATCAACGTACCCGCGCGCGCCAGCCCAACGATGGTGACAAAAGATCCGATCAGAATAACGGCCCAGACCGCTGTTGCATCCGATGCATCACGGGACGCGTCCAGAACCAGCAGTTTGCCGATGAAGCCCGAAAGCGGTGGCATCCCTGCCATTGCGATGGCTCCGACAAAGAACAGGGCCGAGATCAGACCGCTTTGGGGCATCGGCGCTGTAGGTGTAATGGCACCACCGCGACGCTCCATCACCATATCAGCCACCAGGAATAACAGCGCAGTCGCAAGCGTCGAATGGAACACATAATAGAGCGCAGCGGCCGTCGCATCCGGTGTGAATTGCGAGATCGCGATCAGCAGGGTCCCCATCGAAGCGATGGCACAAAACGCCACCATGCGGGCTATGTGCTGTGATCCCAATATGCCGACGGCCCCAACGGCCAAGGTCAAAAGCGCGGCAGGTTGCAGCCAATCGCCGACCAATCCCTGGGTCGCTTCAACCTCTGGTCCAAAGGCAAGTGTGTACATCCGAATGATCGAGTAAGCACCAACCTTGGTCATGATGGCAAAAAGGGCGGCAACCGGAAGGGGGGCGTTGGCATAGCTGGCCGGAAGCCAGAAATGCAGGGGTAACACGGCGGCTTTGATACAGAAAACCAACAGCAAAAGCACAGCGCCGACCCGTAGCAAAGCCGTGTCCTCAGCCGGAAGTTCCGCCACACGCAGCGCAATATCGGCCATATTCAGCGTACCGGTGACGCCATAAATCGTTCCCAGAGCAAACAGGAACAGGGTCGAGCCCAAAAGATTGTAGGCCACATATTGCACGCCCGATTTCAAACGAACCGAGCCGCCGCCATGGGTCATCAGGCCGTAGGAGGCGATCAACAGAACCTCAAAGAAAACGAACAGGTTGAAGGCGTCACCCGTCAGGAAGGCTCCGCAGACGCCCATAAGCTGAAAATGGAACAGGGCGTGGAAGTGTTTACCGCGCTCGTCCCAGCCCGAGGCGATGGCGTAAAGCACGATGGGCAAGGCCAGCAAAGCGGTCAGCAAGACCATCATGGCCGACAGTCGGTCCAGCACCATGACGATGCCGAAGGGTGCCGGCCAGTTGCCAAGCTCGTAGACCAGAATCTCACCACCCGACGCCTGAGCGGTGATCGTCAGGGCAATGCCCAGCAGGGCAATGACCCCGGCGACCGAGAAGATGCGCTGCAGGTCCAGATGGTATCGCAGGACCATGATGATGAACGGGGCCAGGATCGCGGGAAGGACGATCGGCGCAACGATCCAGTGGTTCATGCGTCTTCTCCCGGCGCGTCCACGCTGTCCTGCGGGCTCATGTCGATATGGTCATCCTTTGAAGACAAGTAAGCCGAAAGCGCGATCATCACGATCACAGCCGTCATCCCGAACGAGATCACGATGGCCGTCAGCACCAGCGCCTGTGGCAGCGGGTCCGTATAGGGCACCTCTTCGTATTTGTTCAGAACGGCAGGCGCGTTCAGGGCCAGACGTCCCGTGGCGAACAGGAACACGTTCACCGCATAGGTGATGAGTGACAGGCCCAGAATGACCGGGAATGTCCGGCGACGCAGGATCAGGAAAATCCCGGCTGCGGTCATAATGCCTACGGCAGAGGCTACGAGCGCTTCCATCAGGCCTGCTCCTTCTCTTTGTCTTCGTCTTGAGGGGCGTCCCGCAGCGGGTTGATATCCATCGGGAATTCCTGTGCCATGCCCGGACGCCAGGCAAAGCGCGACAGGCTGTCCAGCGCCAGCATGACGGCCCCAAGTACGGCGAGGAAGACGCCAACATCAAACAGCATGGCCGTGGCCCATTCGAACTCTTCCAGCGGTGGCCAGTTGATGTAGCCGAAGTCACTGGTCAGGAAGGGGCGTTCGTTGAACCAGGCCCCCAGGCCGGTCGCCGCAGCGATCAGCACACCCCAGCCGATGGTGCCGTGATAATAGAACCTTTGCCGTTCGATGGCCCAAGTGTAGCCGCTGGCCATGTACTGCATCAGGAACGCAATCGCGACCACAAGGCCAGCGATGAAACCGCCTCCGGGCTGGTTGTGACCTCGGAAAAAGATGTAGGCGCCGACCATCAAAGCAATCGGCATCATCACACGGGTCGCAACCACCATCATCAGCGGATGCGAATCCCCCGATTGTGGCCAGTGCGGTTTCCGGTTCAGCAGGTAGCCGCGCACATTGGTGCCCAGAACCGCTTCGGTCAGGGCAAAGATGATCAGTGCGGCAATGCCCAGAACGATGATTTCGCCAAAGGTATCAAAGCCCCGGAAGTCGACCAGAATAACGTTCACGACGTTCGTGCCACCGCCGCCTTTGTACGAGTTCGCCAGATGGAAGTCCGAGATTGTCGGGAACGCAAAGTCGCGCAGCATGATCGCGTAGATCAGCGCTCCGGTCCCGATACCAGCGACAACAGAAATCGCCGCATCCCGCCACCGACGTGCGGCTGAACTGTCCCAAGGTGTTTCCGTGGGCAGGAAGTTCAGCGACAGAAGCAGCAGGATCATTGTCACCACTTCGACCGAGATTTGGGTCAGAGCCAGGTCCGGTGCAGACAGATAGTTGAAGGCGACCGATACGATCAGACCCACAACGCCGATCAGAACAAGAGACAGCAGACGATTGCGGTGGAACCACATGATGCCCAGCGTCGCGCCAACCAGACAAATCCATCCGATGATCGGGATGATCTGCGCAGGCAGCGGAACACGTGTTTCAACGCCAATCGTACCTGTCGAATAGGCGTAGTAGCCCAGACCGACTGTAAAGGCGACGAAGATGATCGCGTAGCGGCTGAGAACACCGTTGTGCAGTTCATCCGTGATCCATTGGCTCAGGCGGGTGAAGGCGTTGATGATCGCTTCGAAAATGACCTTGGCCTCGGGGCGGGGCAGGGCGTTCCAGATCTGCTCACCACGTTTGTGCATCGACAGCAGGAACAGACCGCCCAGCGTCGCGACAATCGACATGTACAGTGCGGGCACAAAGCCGTGCCACAGCTTCAGCGAGTAGTAGGGCAGCTTTTCTCCGCCGATCACGGCGCTGGACACCACGGCGACCAAGGGGCCGACGATGGCTGCCGAATAGAGGCCGATCAGAATGACCAGCACGACGAGGAAGGCTGGTGCAATCCACAGACCGACAGGTGGATCATGCGGATGAGCAGGGTAGTCGTCGCGCTGCGGGCCGAGGAAAACGTGGCTCACGAAACGGAAGGAATAGGCTGCAGAAAACAGAGATGCCAACAAGGCCAGACCCGGCACCAGATAGGGCGAGTTCAACCAAGTTGTGCGCACGGTCTCTTCCAGCATCATCTCTTTTGACAGGAAGCCGTTCAGCGGCGGCAGGCCAGCCATCGACAGCGCTGCAATTGTGCCGATTGTGAAGGTGATCGGCATCAGGTGGCGCAAACCGCCCAATCGCTTGATGTCACGCGTGCCTGTCTCGTGATCGACGATCCCGGCGGTCATGAACAAAGCTGCTTTGAAGGTGGCATGGTTGATGATGTGGAACACGGCGGCTACGGCTGCGAACTTTGTGCCAAAGCCCAGCAGCATGGTGATCAGGCCCAGATGCGAGACGGTTGAAAACGCAAGCAGGGCTTTCAGGTCATCCTTGAACAAAGCGATCACCGCGCCCAGCAACATCGTCACCAGACCGGTGGTGGCGACGATATAGAACCACGCATCCGTCCCGGCCAGAACTGGCCACATCCGCGCCATCAGGAACAGGCCGGCTTTTACCATGGTTGCCGAGTGCAGATAGGCCGAAACTGGGGTCGGGGCCGCCATCGCGTGCGGCAACCAGAAATGGAACGGAAACTGCGCCGATTTGGTAAAAGCGCCAAGCAGGATCAGGATCAGCGCGGGCAGGTAGTAGGGCGAAGCCTGGATCAGCTCTTTGTTCTGCAGAATGACGCTCAGGTCATATGAGCCAACGATATTGCCCAGGATCAGCATTCCGGCGATCATCGCCAGTCCGCCACCACCTGTGACGGCCAGCGCCATCCGCGCGCCCTGACGGCCTTCGGGCAGGTGTTTCCAATAACCGATCAGCAGGAAGGAACTGAGTGACGTAAGCTCCCAGAAAATCAGCAATAGCAGGATGTTGTCGGACAGTACGATCCCGACCATCGCGCCCTGAAACAACAGCAGATAGGTGTAGAACTGCCCCATCGGATCTTCACGCGAGAGGTAGAACCGCGCGTAGAGAATAATCAGCAGACCGATGCCAAGGATCAGCAGGGCAAACAGAAACCCAAGCCCGTCCAGCATGAAGTTCGCGTTCAAACCAAGCCCGGGGATCCAATCGAACCGGGCAGTTACGACCTCTCCGCGCATGACCGAAGGGATGTGGATCAAAAGCCCCATCAGGGCCAGAAAAGTAGTCAACGCAGCTGAGGATGCAGCTGCGTTTCGACCTGCACGGATCAGCAGAGCAGGAAATACAGCACCAAGGAAAGGAAGGGCCGCGATTAGGAATAGGGACAAGTGCGATACTCCGGTCTGAGCGGTCAGGGTGAAGCCAATTTTGTAAGGATATTTTCTTGACTGTCCAGATATTGTAACTTGTTCACAAAGTTCTACTGAAATACTCAACTATTCAGTCGCCCTGCGAAAAAATGACGCGATCTTGATCCTTCTCGGGGGAGACAAGGCATCCGTTTTCGTCCATCTGTGCTAAATCAACGGGCAGCGAACAGGAGACAACCGTTGGCCGAACAAGTGAACCGAACTCGCAGATGGGTGCTGATCGGCGGCTGTGTTGCCGTCGCTGCCGGATTTGCGATCCTGGAATATCGCTTGATCCCCGAAGATCATGGCGGAGGCCGGATCAGCGTCGCAACGGCGCATGAACAAGCCCGCGAAGGACGCATCCTGCTTGTCGACATTCGGACGCCGCGGGAATGGCGCGCTTCGGGCATTGGTGAGGGTGCAACCCCGCTTGATATGCGACGCGAAGATTTCATCATGGCGCTGTCGCAACTGACTGACGGTGACAAGACGGCGCCCGTCGCACTGATTTGTGCGCGGGGTGTACGTTCGGCACGATTGAGCAACCAGCTTATTGCCGCCGGGTTTACCCAAATCATGGACGTGCCCGAGGGTATGTTAGGCTCAGCTGCCGGGCCGGGTTGGGTTCGGGCCGGACTGCCGGTTCGCAAATTTAATGAGGACGCAGGATGATCCGAACACTCAGTCTAACGGCGTTTGTTGCCGCTGCCGGGCAGATCGCATGGGCCGGGTGCGCCGGGCAGGATGCAGTTTGCGAAACGCCTATGGGCACCTATCACCTCGAATTGCCTGATGCGGACAATCCTCCGATGGTCCTGTTCCTGCACGGCTACGGCGGCAGCGGATCGGGCACGATGCGCAATCGTTCGATGGTCGAACCTTTGCTGGAACGTGGTTATGCGGTTATGGCGCCTGAGGGTCTGGAGCGCCCAAACCGGGGCGGCACTAAAAGCTGGAATTTTTATCCCGGTTTTGGCGAACGGGACGAAACCGCCTTTCTGACTGAGGTTGTGCAAGATGCCGCCGACCGGTTCGGCGTCGATCCTGACCGGGTTCTGCTGGGTGGATTTTCGGCAGGGGGCTTCATGGTCAACTATCTGGCCTGTGAGGCACCTGATACGTTTTCTGCCTACGTTCCCGTCTCGGGCGGGTTCTGGCGTCCGCATCCCGAGGCTTGCGAAGGCCCGATCCGTATGTTCCACACCCATGGCTGGACGGACAATGTGGTGCCGTTAGAAGGTCGCTTGCTGGGTGGCGGGCGCTACCAGCAGGGCGACATTTCCGCGGGGCTTGAAATCTGGCGTGAAGCCAATGGTTGCGTCGATCACAAACCAAGCAGTTTCACTGTGACGGATGACTTTATGCGCCGTCGCTGGACCGGCTGCGCAGAAGGCAGCGCGTTGGAGTTTGCTCTGTTCCCCGGGGGGCATAATGTACCTGCCGGTTGGGCAGACATGATTGTCGATTGGTACGAGGGGTTACCCGGCAGTTGATTATTCCGCCGGGGTCATGCTGCCTTTCCCTTCGACCAGCCGCTTGAGCTCATCGCGATAGCGGCGGGCCGAGCGCGTGATCGCAGGCTCGCTGAAATCCTCACGCATCCCGACCATCCTGCGTGCAGCGCCCGCTGACACACCGCTGAGGGCCGATAACGGGATTGCAAGTGCCAAGCTGATGGCAATCGGGGCCAGCCAGATCGAAACCAGACCGGACAGGATGCCTACGCTCAGCGCGATGCCACTGATCGTTTCCAGCGCATGACACAGTACCAGAGTGCCCAACCCGTAGCTGCCGCCATCACGGGCTTGCGGAGACCAGCCGCGTTGGATTCCAAAGGCCGTGCGGAAGACTGCGATCATCTGCTGTACCATCAGGATCGGAGCATAGAGGATCGACAGCAGAACCTCGGCCAGGAACGACGTCAGAAACTTGCGTGCTCCGCCAAAGTCGGAATAGCGCACGCCGCTCAGCGGCAGGGCCAGAACACCCAGCACCTTGGGGGCCAGCAACATGGCATACATGACCAGAATGATCAGCACGTGCCGGGTTTCCGACATTTCGGGCCATTGCGGGAACAGAGGATTGTCAGGGCTGAAGTAATGCAGGACAGATGCGTCCTGACCCTGACCAATCAGCGCCCACATCAAGAGCAGGGCGAACCATAGCGGTGACATCAGGTATCCAACCGCACCGTGGAACATGTGAAAACGCGATACGGCACGGAACCCGGTCGAACCTAGCAGTTTCAGGTGTTGCAGATTGCCCTGACACCAGCGGCGATCCCGCATGGCATGATCGATGAGGGTGGGTGGTGTTTCTTCGTATGATCCGCGAATACGCGGCAGAAAGCGCACTGCCCAACCGGCGCGGCGCAGCAATCCGGCCTCGACAAAATCATGGCTCATGATCAGCTTGTCCTGACCGCTGAATGAGCGCAACTTGGGCAGTCCAGCGCTGGTGGCAAAAGCCTTGGTGCGGATGATGGCGTTGTGGCCCCAATAGTTGCCCTCTTGCCCGCACCAGCGCGCCAGACCTTCGGCAAAGGCGATACCGTAAACACCATTTGCGAATTGCTGCATCCGGGCAAAGACCGACTGCGCGCCTATGAGTTGCGGATAGCTTTGGATCAGACCCGCGCTGGGATCCCGCGCGAGCGCATCGGTCAATCGATAGATCGCGCGCCCGGTCATCAGGCTGTCGGCATCCAGCACCAGCATGGCATCCCAGTCAGCGCCCCAGCGGCTGACCCAGTCGGCGATATTGCCCACCTTGCGATCGGTGTTTTGATCGCGGCGGCGATAATACAGCTCCAGCCCGGGTGCCAATGTGGTGCGCAGGGCCTCGACACTGGCCTGTTCCTGCGCCGCTATCTCGGGGTCCCGTGTATCGGAAAGGATGAACATGGCATAATGGTGCTGTCCGCCACGGGCCTGCAAATCTTCGAGCATGGTGCGGGCGTTGCCCAGCACGTTCCAGGGAACCTCGTTGTAAACCGGGGTCAGCAACGCGACGCGCAGCGGCTGCGCGCTGTGGCTTTTCTGTGGGCGATCCTGCCGAGACAGGGACACCATACCCAAAAGAACCGTGCAGACCGTAAACGAGATCCAGAAGAAATTGAACGAGATCAGCGCCAACAGGATGGCTTCGATCAGGTTGATCCCTTCGGCGCTGAACCAATCGCTCATCACCCAGAGCAGGCCCAGCGTTGCCGCCATTGCCGGGGAAAACGCAAGTGCGCGCCAGAACCCGGCCGATGAGCCTTGCTTGCC
>NZ_JBXWSB010000068.1:0-24667 GCF_059613205.1 Ruegeria sp. BHSB064 | reverse complement strand
AGCAGTAAGGCTTTGAAGCTTGCGATGGCACGGTAGATCTCGGGCAGATCGCCCTGTACCGCAATTGCATTCAGACTGTTGACCGCATCTTCGCGCGACCCGGCCCCGACCTGCGCGGTCGCCAGCAACATGTTCAATACGGCGTCCCCGCCGGGCGTTGCGGTCTCAATGCTCTGCAACCCGGCGGCCCGCGCATCGGAACCATTTTGTGTCAGAGCAGCAAGAATCGAGTCTCCCAGATCCTGCGCCTGTGCGGCATCACGGGATTTGCGGTATTCATTGAAGGCCGCACCGCCCACGATGAGCACGACGGCAACCACACCAACCCAGCCCCAGCGGCGCAACAGCAGATACATGCGGTCGCGGCGTACCTCTTCCGTGACCTCATCAATGAAACTGTCTGTGTCGCTCATTCCCTGCCCCCTGGGCTGTGTATCTTCTCTTGGTGCGCCATGTCATACCCCGGCACCAACGCCAAGCCAAGGGTCCGAATTTGCACATTTTCACCCACAGGCATCACTCTTGCGAAAAAAAGTGAACCAAACTATTCAGTTCAGTGTAGAAAAGACATAGCCAAAGCCCCATTTCAAGGCATGAACGTCTCGTGTTCTTGGGCAAAGAATTCTAGGAGAATCCCCGTATGCGTTTGATTTCATTCATCAACGCCATTCTGGTCATTGTTGCTTTGTATTTTCTTGTATTCGAGCGTGATGCGCTGTTTGCCTTCGCCGGACGTGGTGGGGGCGAAGAAACAGCGCAAAGTGAAGCCGCTGTAACCGAGAATTCTGAAATTGCGGCAGTGGGCGTTGTCGCCCTGCGTTCGCAAGCCCGTGAGATCGACAGCGCCGTTTTGCTGCGTGGCCAGACCAAGGCAAACCGTCAGGTCGAGGTTCTGTCAGAAACAACGTCGACCGTGATCTCTGAACCCAAGCGTAAAGGTGCTTTTGTCGAAGCCGGGGACATTCTGTGTGAACTTGATCCCGGCACGCGCCCGGCGCAACTGGCCGAAGCCATGGCCGGCAAGCTTGAGGCCGAAAGCCGTATCCCCGAAGCTGAAGCCCGCCTGCAAGAGGCCCATGCGCTGGTGGCCGAGGCCGAGATCAACCTGACCGCTTCACGTAAACTGGCGGAAACCGGCTTTGCGTCGGAAACCCGCCGGATTTCCAGCGAAGCCGCGATGAGCACCGCAAAAGCCGGGGTGAAGTCGGCTGAGGCCGGTTTGGAAGCTACCCGAGCCGGGATCGAAGCCGCAGCCGCCGCTGTTGAGGCCGCACAGCGCGAAGCCGGTCGCGTGGTCATTACCTCACCCTTCAAGGGCCTGCTGGAAAGCGACACCGCAGAACTTGGCAGCCTGATGCAACCCGGATCGCTCTGCGCCACGGTCATTCAACTGGATCCGATCAAGCTGGTAGGTTTTGTGCCCGAAACCGAGGTCAACCGCGTGGTGGTCGGTTCCGAAGCAGCCGCCACGCTTGTGACTGGACGACAGCTTACTGGACGGGTGACGTTCCTCAGCCGCTCGGCTGACGAGACAACGCGCACGTTTGAGGTGGAAATCACCGTGCCTAACCCGGATCTGACCATTCGTGACGGACAGACAGCGACCATCCGGATCGCAGCCGAAGGGGCCAAGGCACATCTGTTGCCGCAATCCGCGCTGACGCTCAGCAATGAGGGTCAATTGGGTGTGCGCACTGTCGGCGCAGGTAACGTTGTCGACTTCAAGCCAGTCCAAATCCTGCGCGACACTGCAGAAGGCGTTTGGATCGGCGGGCTGCCTGAGACCGCTGACATCATCGTCGTCGGACAAGAATTTGTGACCCGCGGCGTCACTGTGAAACCCACCTATCGGGAAGCATCACAATGACGGGTGTTGTTGCTTGGGCCGCTGATCGGGCTCGAATGGTCCTGGCGTTTATCGCCATCTCGTTGGTTATCGGCGGGTTTGCCTATGTCTCGCTGCCTAAAGAAGGCGAGCCGGACATTGAAATCCCTGCCCTGTTCGTCTCGGTTCAGTTTCCCGGCATTTCGGCAGAAGACTCCGAAAACCTTCTGATCAAGCCGATGGAGACCGAACTGGCGGATCTCGATGGCCTCAAGGAAATGACGTCGACCGCCGCCGAAGGCTATGCCGGGGTCGCGCTGGAGTTTGATTTCGGCTGGGACAAAACCGCGATCATGGCCGACGTCCGCGACGCGATGAATTCGGCGCAGGCGGATTTCCCGGAAGGTGCGGAACAGTATTCGCTGACCGAGATCAACTTTTCCGAATTTCCCATCGTCATCGTAAACCTGACCGGTGCAGTTCCTGAACGCACAATGGCGCGTGTTGCCAAAGACCTGCAGGACGAGCTTGAGGCGCTGGATTCGGTGCTCGAGGCTGGTATCGCGGGCAATCGCGATGAAATGCTCGAGGTGGTTATCGATCCTTTGCGCCTTGAGGCATACAACGTCACCGCAGATGAGCTGATCAATGTGGTTCGCAACAACAACCAGTTGATTGCAGCGGGCGAGGTTGAAACTGCGCAGGGTACATTCTCGGTCAAGATCCCGTCGTCGTTCAAAACCGCGCAGGACGTTTATGGCTTGCCGATCAAAGTCAATGGCGACCGGGTTGTGACTTTGGGTGAGTTGGCGCAGATCAATTACACCTTCGAAGACCGTGCCGGTACAGCCCGGTTCAACGGTGAACCAACTGTTGCCCTGCAAGTGGTGAAGCGCAAGGGTTTCAACCTGATCGACACCGTTGCTCAGGTCAAAGAGACCATCGAGCAAGCCAAAACAAAGTGGCCACCTGAACTTCAGGCCGCCGTCGATCTGGGCACGTCCAATGACCAGAGCCGCATCGTGGGTTCGATGGTCAGCCAGTTGGAAGGCTCGGTTCTGACCGCGATTGCACTGGTGATGATCGTGGTGCTGGCCTCGCTGGGCACGCGGGCTGCGCTGTTGGTGGGTTTTGCGATCCCCACCTCATTCCTTCTGTGCTTTGCCTTCCTTGCGGTCATGGGCGTCAGCATTTCGAATATCGTGATGTTCGGTCTTATTCTGGCGGTTGGTATGCTGGTGGACGGTGCCATCGTCGTCGTGGAATACGCCGATAAACGCATCAAGCAGGGCGTCGGGCCAATGCACGCTTACGTCGAGGCTGCACAGCGCATGTTCTGGCCCATAGTGTCATCGACTGCGACAACGCTTTGCGCCTTCCTGCCCATGTTGTTCTGGCCCGGCGTACCGGGTGAGTTCATGGGAATGCTGCCCGTCACGCTGATCTTCGTTCTGTCGGCATCGCTGATCGTTGCGCTGATTTATTTGCCGGTCATGGGCGGTGTGTCAGGGCGGCTGAGCCGCGTCTTCGACCGCTCGTCGATCTGGTTGCGCGCGCGTACGCCCTGGTGGCTGCGCGCTGTGTTGGTACCCCCTTCGCTGTACATGATCTTTCTGGGCGCGATGCAGACCCTGAACCCGGATTACCTGCTGCCTGGCGGGTCAATCGCTGGGGCGCTTCTGTTCCTGTTCGGGGCCTTTGCAGGATCTGTGACCCTGAGCGCGGCCAGGATCGAACACAAAGCGGAAGAGCGCGTTCATACAGCTGACGAGCACACACCCTTTGGCCATGTGGTCAAGTTCCTTGTTGGCAATCCGATCATGCCCATCGTGTCGTTGGCTGCAGTTTTCTTTGCGGTCTATTCGGTGGCCTTCGTCTGGTTCCCGCAAGAATCCAGAGGCGTTGAGTTCTTTGTAGAAAGCGAACCTGAACAAGCCACCGCCTATGTCCGCGCTCGAGGGAACATCTCGCTTGCGGAAAAAGATGGCATGGTCCTGGCGGCAGAGGATGTAATCGCAGCCCACCCTGCCGTCATCAACGTGTTCTCGTTCGCGGGCGAAGGCGGCCTGAACCAGAACAACGGTGGCGCTCAGGAACCTGCCGATACAGTGGGCCGCGTTCAGTTCGAGATCATTCCGTGGGAAGACCGCCCCAACGTCTCAGAATCTGTTCTGTGGGGCCTGTTTGATCGCCACTTTGTTGCGCCTGAATTTGACGGCGACTTCGTGATAGACGAGTTGAACGCGCAACTGGCGGAAATCCCCGGCATCGTTGTTGAGATTCTGCCACTGGAGCAAGGTCCGGCCTCGGCCAAGCCCGTGCATCTGCGCATCAAGGGCGATGGGTGGGAGGATCTGACCTCAGCGACGCTCACCGCGCGCGAGATTTTCGACACCACGCCCGGCCTGATCAAGATCGAAGACACCCTGCCCTTGCCCGGCATCGACTGGCAAATCGATGTGGACGTCGCCAAGGCCGGTCGGTTCGGAGCTGACGTGGCCACGGTTGGGGCAATGGTGCAGTTGGTGACACGCGGTATTCTGCTGGGCGAGATGCGCCCGGACAGCAATGATGAAGAGATTGAAATCCGTGTTCGCCTGCCCGAAGAAGATCGCGTTCTGTCCACACTGGACACGCTCAAGGTTCGTACCCCGGACGGTTTGGTGCCACTGTCGAATTTCGTAAGTCGTAAGCCGGTGGCCAAACTGGCAGAGATCAACCGGGTGGACCAACAGCGCTACTACGATGTCAAAGCCGACGTTGAACCAGGTTTGAGTAAAGTCACAACCGAAGGACCCGACGGTGAACTCATCCGTCTTGCCGTGGTTCGGGAAGTTGCCGAAGGCTACAGCCCGACTGGCACGGTCCTCAACATCGGGGGAGGCAAGTCTTATGAGTTGGTTCAATTGACCGGTGCCGATAGCGTGGATCAACTCATCAGCACGGTTGAGGGCGGAGACGCACAATTTGCGTTGATCAACCCTAATGAACGGATTGCGGTTCTGACCGAATGGCTTGAAACGGGCCCCTTTGCCAATTCCATCAGTTGGGAATGGACCGGTGATCAGGAAGAACAAGCAGAATCTGGCGCCTTCCTGGTGAACGCCTTCATGGGCGCGCTGGGGCTGATGTTCGTGATCCTGCTGGCCCAGTTCAATTCGTTCTACAATTCGGTGCTGGTGCTGTTGGCCGTTGTTCTATCTACCACGGGTGTTCTGATCGGCATGATCGTGATGGAACAGCCGTTCTCGATCATCATGACCGGCACTGGCATCGTGGCGTTGGCAGGGATCGTGGTGAACAACAATATCGTTCTGATTGACACCTATCAGGAATACAGCTCTTACATGCCCCGGATCGAGGCGATCATTCGAACCGCGGAATCGCGCATTCGTCCGGTTCTGCTGACCACCCTCACGACAATGGCCGGTCTGACGCCCATGATGTTTGGCCTGTCGCTGGACTTTATCAATGGCGGCTATTCCATCGATAGCCCGACCGCCTTGTGGTGGAAACAGCTGGCCACGGCGGTGGTCTTTGGTTTGGGCATCGCCACTGTTCTGACACTGATCGTTACGCCTTCCCTTTTAGCGTTGCGGGTTTGGGTGACAACTTACGCCGTGTGGCTCAGCCGCTTGCTGGCGCGCGTGACCGCTGGCAGGTCCAGCCAGATCGCGCAGGACATGGCGATTGGGCGCTCGGCCCGTCAAATGCAGGCAACCGAGATTGTGTGGGACGATGAAGCGATATCGGGACGGCCGGAACAGGACAGCGGATCGGATCGGCCGGATCATCCTTCGGGACCGCCACTGAAGGCCGCTGAGTAAAGCAAAGGACCGGATTTTCCGGTCCTTTTTCATTTGACCGATATCACAAACGAGACCACGTCTGATGCGCGCAAATCTCATGCTCGCACCCTTTGACCAACAACTTGTCATCCTGCAATGTCATTTGCGGCACAGCATCCACGTTGATCAGAGGAACCCAGAATTCTCCACCGCCGTATTTTCCGTCACCTTCGCTGGCAACATCCCAGAACAGCTTTTTACCAATGTTTGGCGTTTGGACTTCTTTGCCCGAGGCGTCATAAGCCGAAAGGATCTGGCCGCAAAATTTGTCACCGCAAGCCGAGATTTTGATGTGTGAGGTCAGGTTCTTTCGATCCGGTTCGGTTTTCCAGACACCAACGATGGGATCTGCTGCAACGGCAACAGGAAGAAAAACCGCAACCAAAATCGGCGGCAGATTTTTTTTCATTCTAGCAATCATTGCGGCCACCTCTTTCGATCATCGCAGTCTATCACATTTCGCGATGTTCAAAGAGCCTCAGGCAGCTTCACCATCTGATTGCTGGCGGTTCCAAAGTTGAGCGTATCGCCCGGACCTTGCCAGAAGTTGATCATGTGTACCCTGTTCAATGATCTCACCTGCCTCCAGAACCACGATCTGGTCAGCCTCGGCAATCGTGCTCAGACGGTGGGCAATAGTGATCACTGTTCGCCCCTCGCCTGCTCGGGCCAGGGCATCTTTGATGTCCTGCTCGGTATCCGTATCCAGCGCCGATGTTGCCTCATCCAGCAACAGGATCGGAGGGTTCTTCAGCAAAGTGCGCGCGATCCCGACGCGCTGCTTTTCACCACCCGAAAGCTTCAGGCCACGCTCGCCCACCTTGGTGTCATACCCTTCGGGCAATGAGGAAATGAAGTCGTGAATCTGTGCCGCCTTGGCCGCTGCTTCGACCTCGTCCATGGTGGCACCGTCGCGGCCATAGGCAATGTTGTAGCGGATCGTGTCGTTGAACAGCACCGTGTCTTGCGGGACAACTCCGATGGCAGCATGCAGGCTGGTCTGGGTCACGTCGCGAATGTCCTGACCATCGATCTTCAGCGCCCCTTTGGTTACATCATAAAACCGGAACAAGAGCCGCCCGATGGTCGATTTTCCGGATCCCGTTGCCCCTACGATGGCCACGGTTTTACCGGCAGGTACGGTCAGGGATACACCTTTGAGGATTTCGCGATCCGGGTCATAGCCGAAATGCACGTCTTCAAGCGTGACTTCGCCACCATTTACCTTCAGGTTCGGCGCGCAGGCCTTGTCTGTAACTTCGGCGGGTTGTTCAAGCAGGTCGAACATTTGACCCATATCGACCAAGGACTGCCGGATTTCCCGATAGACCGTGCCAAGGAAGTTCAGCGGCACTGTGATCTGGATCATATATGCGTTCACCATGACAAAATCGCCCACAGTCAGGTTGCCGTTCTGCACCCCGATTGCGGCCAGAACCATGACCCCAATCAAACCGCAGGTGATCAGGAACGATTGCCCGAAATTCAGAAATGCCAGCGAATAGGCTGTCTTTAGCGCGGCCCCCGCATAGGCCTTCATCGACACGTCATACCGCTCAGCTTCGCGGGTTTCGGCGTTGAAATATTTGACGGTTTCGAAGTTCAGCAAGCTGTCGATGGCGCGCTGGTTGGCCTCGGTGTCCTGATCGTTCATCTCGCGCCGCAGCTTCACACGCCATTCGGTCACGGCAAAAGTAAACCAGATGTAAAGGCCAATGGTGACGGCAACGACTACCAGATACCACACGTCGAACAGCCACATCAGGATGATGGCGACCAGCAACAGCTCCAGAATAAGCGGCCCGATCGAGAACAGCAGGAACCGCAGCAGGAACTCAACCCCTTTGACGCCCCGTTCGATGATACGGCTCAGCCCGCCAGTACGGCGCGTGACGTGATAGCGCATCGACAGGTTGTGAATGTGTTGAAACGTCTCAAGCGCCAGCGCCCTTAGGGCGCGTTGTCCGACGGGGGCAAAGGCGGCATCCCGCAATTGCTGAAAGCCCACCGTCATCATTCGCGCCACGCCGTAGGCCACTGTCAATCCAACTGCGCCCAGCGCCAATGGCGGCACACCCTCGCCCGCCAGCGCGTCAACAGCGCCCTTGTACAGAATGGGCGTATAAACCGCGATCAGCTTGGCCAGAACAAGCATACCCATGGCGATGACAACGCGGCGCTTTACCCATGGCTCGTCCTCGGGCCAGAGATATGGGGCGACCTTGCGGATTGTCCGCAAGCCCGAGCTTCGTTCGTCATCCGACACCATGTCATCTGAAGTCCTAGGAGATGTGCGTCTCATCACGTGCCTTGTCTGCGGTCAGAGATAGACCCCTGCCCATAAAAGGCCAGAAGGGCTGATTATTCCGGGATTGTAAAGATTTGCCCGGGATAGATCAGATCCGGATCGCGGATCAAGTCACGATTGGCCTCAAACAGCCGCACATACAGAACCCCGTCACCAAACCGGTCGCGCGAAATGGCCCACAACGTGTCGCCCTGCTGAACTGTGACAGAGCGAATTGAAGGGGTTTCTTGCGGCGTGCCTGTCTGGTCTGCCTCAGTAGCGGCTTCAAGCACTTCAATCGGCTCACGTTTAAACGGGGTTTCGACCCGACTGAGAACCGTGCCATCCGTGTTCACCGCGTCAACCCGCAGCGTGTAGACACCGGGATCAATGCCTTCCAGTTCGCTGCGCCATGATCCATCTTGTTCCGGGGACAGATCCGCGACCAGTCGGTTGTTCAGGTACAACCGAATAGCGGCCCCATCCTGAACCCGCCCTGTCAGTTGTACGTCGCCGGTGTCAGAATACCCGATCGTGTCCAGGGCGACTTGTTCGGGCGGTGTGTCGCGCACGACCGGAGGCTGCACAAGCTCAACCCCTTCTTCCCCAGATCGCAACACCGCAACTTGCTGGTCCTGCTCGGGCGTTTCGGCGGGCAGATCAGCGGTTTCTACCGCCTCAGCCTCGGGTTCTGAAGTTTCAGGTTCCGCAACCTGTGCTGTGGTATTCGTGTCGGACTCGGCTTCATCAACCTCTGTGACCTGTTCTTCGTTCGACGTGCTCGGCTCCGGTTCGGGCGTTGCCTCGGCAACAGGTTCTTCTTCGATTGGCTTGGGCAAGGCGGCAATCAGATAATCGTCGGATCGCGTCGCTTGCGCCCCGTCTGTGCTTTGCAAAACAAGTCCCTGCGCTGAATCGCTGAAGGGGATTGTCACGAATTCAGCAAACTGACCGCTGCCATCCACGGTGAAGGAATGTGCAACTTCGCCGTTCAGCAGAACCTCTATCTGACTGCCGGGTTCTGCATCGCCAGACAAAAGCGCGGTTCCGTCGGTTTCAACAAAAATCTGATCAAGGACCGGAGGCGCGATTGGCGCGGCCGCAGTTGCTTCCTCTGCAACCTCAGGCGTCTCCGCTTCTACCGGTGCTTCGACCTGCTCAACTGTATCTTCCTTGGGTGAAGAGGTTTCCTCGGTCTTCTCGACCTCCGGTTCGGTCGGTTCAGTGACTGCGGTCTCTTCCGTCACCTCGGCTTTGTCCGGCGCCGGTTCTGACAGTTCCGGAACAACAGGTGCAGAAGCTGTGTCTTGCGGCGCACTCTCATCAGGTTCTGGCGCAGTGCTGAAGACACCCGAAAGATACAGCCCCCCCGCACCCAATACCGCAACAAGACCCGCAATCCCCCCCCAGATGAAGTTGCCCGAGCTTCCGTTTCCCGACTTGGCGTCCATTCTTTTCCTTTCACGCCGCCGCGCAAAAGCTTTACGTTGAAAAGCTTTCCGGCGGACAGTTGAGGCAATCTATCAATCCCGCTATCACGGGTCAAAACCTCTGACACAACCCCGGAGCCCTTGTTTGATGTCTCAGAAATCAGTCTGTGTGTATTGCGGGTCACGCAATGGAGCCGAGAAGTCTTATTCTGAAACTGCGCGGCAGTTCGGCATGCTGCTGGCTCAGGAAGGCTGGCGGCTGGTTTATGGTGCCGGGGATGTGGGATTGATGGGCGAAGTGGCCCGTGCCGCGCAGAATGCCGGAGGTGAAACCTTTGGCGTCATTCCGGTGCATCTGGTTCAGCGGGAAGTCGGAAAGACCGATCTGACCCATTTCGTGATCACCGAGACGATGCACGAGCGTAAAAAGGTCATGATCATGAACGCCGACGCCGTGGTCGTTCTGCCCGGAGGGCCAGGGTCATTGGATGAATTGTTCGAGGCCCTCACATGGCGTCAACTGGGACTGCACGACAAGCCCATCGTTGTGGTGAATGTGAACGGCTATTGGGATGCGTTGCGGACGCTGCTGGATCAGGTGATCGGGCAAGGCTTTGCTGACGCGTCGCTGGCAGATTTCATCACATGGGCAGAAGATGCAGATGCGGCCATGGCCGCTTTGCGCGACAAACTGAACTGACACTAGAAACAGTGCGGGCGGCAAAACCGCCCGACTTGTTGATCAGGCCAGTCGAGCCTTGGGTTGCAGGCTGTGGCGCACGACCTGCTCGACCTTGTGCAATGGGTGATTGGTGAGGGTCTTGTTGACCTCGGCCACGACCTTGCCCAGCACTTCGCTGTGTAACCGGCGGCGCAGCAGACCCAGAACACGAGGGCTGGCCACAAGAACCAATCGGTCATAAGCGCCTTTCAACCCCTTGCGATTCAGCAAATTCGCCAGATCCTGCACAAACAGGGACTTTGCATGGGTCTTCCACGTTGGGTCCTCTAAGGCTGATTTCTGCTTTGGCCCGCCATCGTTCCGGCGACCTGAGCGGTCTGTCGGCTTTGTGGTCGGGTTGTCCTGTTCTTCAACCGCGACGACGACAAGATTGGGATCTTCCGCATCGGTGATATTCTCCATCACCAAGGCTTTCTCTCCGTCTGCAACAATAACCCAAGTTCCCTGTGTAAGTGCGACCATTGCGATCTCCTGTTAAGGTTGTTCTCTGGGTATCCCTCGACCTGCCGGGCACACGATTGGTTTTGCGCACATGCAGCGCGCATCCCGGTCGTTGTTTGATTTGCTGTGCGGTTCTCTCCCTCCGCCCTACAAAGATGTGCATTGCGGAAAGGCAAACAAGATGCGGTTGTGCCGAAAAGAAACCCGTCGGCGGGTTTTCACCGGCGGATCATCATTCCTTTAGGCCGACATCTCTACGACAGTGATTTCAGGCGTCACGCCCAATCGCACTGGCAGGATGGAACACCCGATACCACCCGAGACAACCAGATCGCGCTTGCCTTCGCGTATGTGGCCATAGGCGTAGCGGTTGCCGAACTTCGACGGCACAACGGGCGACCAACCAAACAGACGCACTTGGCCGCCATGAGTATGCCCCGAAAGGGTCAGGGCCACCCTGTCTGGCACTTTAGGGAATACATCCGGTTCATGCGCCATCATCACAACGGGAGCATCGTCGGTGATCTGTGCCAGCGTCCCTTCCAGATCGTCCAATCCCTGCGGTTTGCCATTGCGCCAGATCGCAAGTTGATCCTCAAGCCCTGCCAGCCATATGCCGGGGGCGTGGAGTTTTGTGGCCCCGTTTGACAAAACCGAAATACCATTCTGTTCCAGAATTTCAGCATAGCGGTTGGGCCCTGCCCCACGGCGCTGTGCTGGTTTGTCATCCCACCAATCGTGATTGCCCAGCACCGCGAAGACACCGTGCTTGGCCTCAAGCCCCGCCAAAACAGGTGCCAGATCCTGCATGTCGACCGCGCCCGATACGCCTTTGTGGCTTGCGAAGAAATCCCCAAGCAGCAAAATCACATCCGGCGCCAGCGCGTTTGTACGTCGGACGACCTGCTTCATGCGATCCAACCCGACATAGGGCTCGCCCACATGCAAATCGGACAACACAGCAATCCTGAGCGGTGGTGCGGTCCAATCGTCTCGGCGCACGCGCCATTTACGCACACGTAGCCGAACTGCGGGTTCGATAAAGAATCCGTAGGCTGACGTTATGAGACCTGCCAGCGTTACCGCCAGCAGGCCCTTTATAAACCGACGTCGGTTCAATTCATTACATCCGCGATGCGACGTTTTCCCAGTTCACCAGATTGTCGAGGAAGTTCGACAGGTAGGCAGGGCGCTTGTTGCGGAAGTCGATGTAGTACGAGTGCTCCCACACGTCGCAACCCAGCAGAGCGGTCTGACCAAAGCACAGCGGGTTCACGCCATTCTCGGTCTTGGTCACGGCCAGAGAGCCGTCCGCGTTCTTGACCAGCCACGCCCAGCCCGAACCGAACTGACCGGCACCGGCCGCGCTGAACTGCGATTTGAACTCGTCAACCGAGCCAAAGCTTTCGGTCAGCGCTTTTTCCAGCTCACCGGGCATCGCGTTGTCGCCAGGGCCCATCATTTCCCAGAACTGGTTGTGGTTCCACAGCTGGCTGATGTTGTTGAAGATACCGTTTTGCGCCACAGCGTTTGCGTCATAGGTGCCAACGATGATCTCTTCCAGCGACTTGCCGTCCCATTCGGTGCCAGCGATCAGCTTGTTGCCGTTGTCGACATAGGCTTTGTGGTGCAGGTCGTGGTGATATTCCAGTGTTTCCGCGGACATACCCTTGGCTGCCAGCGCGTCATGTGCATAAGGAAGATCAGGAAGTTCAAAAGCCATGTCGGCCCCCTGTTAAATTAAAGTTGCGGTTCCCAACGGTTAAATGCTGTGGCAGCCGCCGCAGGTCAAGGGGCGAGACAAGAAAACCCGGAGGTCCGCGATGCTGACACAGGCGCGCAAGATGTTTTACCGCGCCCGCGGATACTATGCAGGTACCCTGAACGGAGAGCCCTTTCACCTTGACCCCTATCATTCCAAGTTCTGGCGCAAGGCGTCTGCGGGCCATTGGGAGCCCGAGACCTTTGCGGTGCTGGACCGGTTCCTGTCGCCCGACAGCGACTATCTGGACATCGGGGCTTGGATCGGGCCCACAGTCCTATATGGCGCGCGCAAGGCCCGTCACGTGTGGTGCTTCGAACCTGACCCCACCGCGTACCGGTACTTGGCCTGGAACCTAGATCTGAACGCCATTCAGAATGTCTCGGCCTTTGGTGTCGCGCTCTCGGACCAGTTTGGTGTGGCGCGTATGGCCTCGGTTCGGGGTGAGCCCGGGGATTCCACCAGCTCGCTTCTGCACGACGGCGCGCATGGCTCTGATGCATTGACCATCGCGTGGGACCAGTTTGCGGCCGCAAACGACCTTTCCCGTGTGTCATTGGTCAAGATGGACATCGAAGGGGCAGAGTTCTTTGTCTTACCAACCCTCGCCGCGTGGCTGAAAGAGCATCGCCCTGCCCTGTTTTTGTCGCTGCACGCCCCTCTGCTACCCGAGTCTGAAAGACGTGACCGGGTGGCCGGGCTGTTGGACGCGCTGGATTTTTACCCCTCGCTTTCAGATGACAAACTAGAGCCGCTGGACCCCGAGGATCTTCTAACACCAGAAGGTTTAAACAGGTATCAGACAGTGCTTTTGCAAAAATGAGACAGTGGGCCTGATTCACAGGTTATACCACCGAACTGACCTTGCACCTTCAGGATGTATTGGATTGTTTGCACTCATCCGAAATCAAAAATAACTGGATGAAATGAAAAGATTTTTATTGACGATTGCCGCGCTGGCATTTGCACAAACGGCAGCGGCTGAAACCGTTACTTATGTATGTAAGATGACAAAACAGGACGCCCACGGCTGGATCGCGCCAGAGTACGGGTTCCAGATTGACACCGATCAAGCGTCCGCTCTGGCCGCAAGCTCTCATCATGAATGGGAGGCGGCGAAACTCAAAGATCGAGGCGCGAAAGGCTATCGTATTGTTTGGAACTTAGACCAAACCATGGCTGCTGGCGGAAACGTTCGTGTTCGCTATCAGGCAAACCTCAAACCTTCCGATAAGTCTGTTACTGTGCGCATGGCCTTTTTGCGGGGTAACTTTGCGAACAAACCATATGGCGTCGGAACCTGCACGGTCCAAAGTTGACAAAAGCCCCGGATGATCCGGGGCTTTTTACTTTCTATCAGTAAACCCCAACCTCACTGCCCGGCTGCGCGGCAACCTTGAGCAGTTTGAAAACGTAGTCCGCCGCTGACCGGAAGCAGACCACGCGGAAGGTTTCTGCGTCGTCCATCCAGAATGCACCAGCCACCTGCGCAAGGCGCGAGCGGCGGATTTGGCCGGGTTGGAACGCCTCTGCCGACAGCTCAACCGGGGCCAGCTTGCCCAACACCTCACGCGCGCTGGCACCCGAGATACTGAATACCGCACGGGCATCCGAGACGTTGACCGCCAGAGCATGTGTGCCGCTGAGCGCGTTGGTCATTGCGGCCAGTTTGGCTTCGACCTCGGCGTAAGGTACCAGCACCAGCAATTCATCGGTGGACATCCAAGCCACGCCTGTGTCGCCCTTTACCAATGCCTCGCGCTGACCGGGCACTTTCTGTCCGGTTGCGTCCTTGACGGCTTTGGCCAGCACCTTGTCGGACAGATCACCGCGCAGGGTGATCATGCCTTGCAGACCACATTCCGCGATCTTGGCGATGCCGTCATAGCTGGCATGGTTCAGTGCGCTGATGAGTTCAGACATTCTGCTTCTCCCCGTCCTTGTCGAAGAAGATCGGGTCCACGATCTTGGCTTTGTAGGTTTTACCGTCGGTGCCCGGAAACTCGACAACCTCACCCATGCGATCCGGGCCGTGCTTGATCAGGCCCATGGCGATGCCTTTGCCCAGATTGGCCGAGTAATAGGTCGAGGTCACGCGCCCGATCATGTTGCGCTGACCATTGGCGTTGACACCCTCGCCCACCGCATAGGCACCGTCGGGAATGACAGAACCATCCACAGTCTCAAGACCGACCAGTTTCCAACGCTCTGGATCGGTCATATGGCTGCGCGAATGGGCGCGTTTGCCCAGGTAGTCTTCTTTCTTTTTCGACAACGCCCAGTGCAGCCCCAGATCTTGCGGGATCACGGTGCCGTCGGTCTCGTCACCGATCATGATAAAGCCCTTTTCGGCCCGCAGAATGTGCAGACATTCGGTGCCGTACGGCATCACTCCGAACTCTTTTCCTGCCTCCATCAAGGCATCCCAGAATGCCTGACCTTGGCTTGCCGGAACGGCGATCTCATAGGACAGCTCGCCCGAGAACGAGATGCGGTACGCGCGGCAATCGAAGTCACCGATCTTGCCGTCGCGCCATTCCATAAACGGCAGCGCCTCTTTGCTGACATCCATGCCACCCAGCTTCTCAAGCACCTTGCGCGCGTTCGGGCCGACCACGGCGACTTGCGCGTATTGCTCGGTCACGTTGGCGACATAGACTTTCCAGTCCCACCATTCGGTCTGCAGCCATTCTTCCATGTGACCATGGATGCGCTCGGCCCCGCCGGTGGTGGTGTGGCACAGCCACGTATCCTCATCGATGCGGGCAACAACACCGTCGTCGATCAGGAAGCCATTCTCGGAGCACATCAGGCCATAGCGGCATTTGCCGACCTTCAGCGTGGACATCATGTTGGTGTACATCATGTCCAGGAACTTGCCCGCGTCAGGCCCTTTGACGATCAGCTTACCCAGTGTCGATGCGTCCAGCAGACCGAGGTTTTCACGCGTGTTCTTCACCTCGCGGTTCACCGCGTCATGCACGGATTCACCGGGGCGAACATACGCATAGGTCCGGCGCCAGTGACCGACCGGTTCCCAATCGGCACCGTTCTTGTCATGCCAGTTGTGCATCGGAGTTTGACGGATCGGTTGGAACACTTCACCCCGCGCCTCGCCCCCGATCGCACCCATCGAAATGGGCGTATAGGGCGGGCGGAAGGTGGTGGTTCCGACCTTGGGAATCTCTGATTCAAGCGCATCAGCAAGGATCGCCAGGCCGTTGATATTGCTCAGCTTACCCTGATCGGTCGCCATACCCAGCGTGGTGTAACGCTTGGTGTGCTCGACGCTTTCATAACCCTCACGCGCGGCCAGCTGTACATCCGAGACTTTGACGTCGTTCTGGAAGTCCAGCCAGGACTTTGCCCGCAGTTGGATTTCAGCATTGGCAGGCATCAGCCAAACAGCTTCCATCGGTGCCTCGACGGTGGTTTCACCAACCGGTGCTTTGGTGCGTTTGGGCGTGTGACCAACGGCCTTGCCCGCGGCTTTGCCTGCGGCGTCTGCGTCTTTCAGCACATCCGCCAGAGCCAGCGGACCATTCGAGCTGCCAGCAGCAAGAACAAAGCCTTCACCATCAGCACCCAGCGGCGGGCGGTCCGGATCGGGGCGGAAATGCGCGTGCGCCTCGTCCCAGATCAGCTTGCCGCCGCAATGCGACCACATATGCACAACCGGAGACCAACCGCCCGACATGGCGACTGCGTCGGCCTCAACCTCTTCGCGCGCGCCGCCGATACCCTCCTGATTGCAGATGGCAACTTTCTTGACGCGCTTGCCGCCTTTGACCTTGGCGATGGCCTTGCCCGGATCAACGCGGATACCAAGATCCCGCGCCTCTTGCGCCAGCGGGCCGGCAGATGCACGGGCATCCACCACACGCAGAACATCAACACCGGCCTGTTTCAACAGGATCGCGGTGCGGTAGGCGTCGTCATTGTTGGTGGCAACAATTACGCGCTCGCCGGGTGTTACACCCCAGTTCACAACATAGTCGCGCATCGCCGATGCCAGCATCACACCCGGCACATCGTTGCCTGCAAAAGATAGCGGACGCTCGATTGCGCCGGTGGCGGTGACAACCTGCTTCGCGCGGATACGCCACAACCGATGGCGCGGTCCTTGCACGCCCGGAGTGTGGTCCGTCAGACGCTCATATCCCAGAACGTAACCGTGGTCATAGACCCCCGCGCCCATGCAGCGCGCGCGCATGGTTACGTTGTCCATTGTTTCGAGTTCGGAAACTAATTGTTCCACGAACTTATCCACAGGCTCGCCATTCACTGTACCGCCGTCAACCGGAGCGCGACCGCCCCAATGCGCCGTCTGCTCGATCAGCAGAACCTTGGCACCTGATTGCGCGGCCGTTTTGGCGGCCTGCAGCCCGGCGACACCACCGCCGATCACCAAAACATCGGTGAAGGCGTAGAAGTGTTCATAGGTGTCCGCGTCGCGACTGTCTTTGTCAGGCGCTTTGCCCAAACCTGCCGATTGACGAATGAAGGGCTCGTAGACGTGTTTCCAGAACGGTTTCGGATGGATGAACGTCTTGTAATAGAAACCGGCGGGCAGGAACCGCGCCAAAGCCGTGTTCACCGCACCGATGTCGAACTCGAGGTTCGGCCAGTGGTTCTGAGAGATCGCGTTCAGACCGTTGAACAACTCGGTCGTTGTCGCGCGCTGGTTCGGCTCGAAACGATTGCCCTGCCCCAGACCAACCAAAGCGTTCGGCTCTTCCGCACCGCTGGCGACTACGCCACGCGGCCGGTGGTACTTGAAGGACCGGCCCATCATCATCTGATCATTGGCCAACAGCGCCGAGGCGAGCGTATCGCCTTCATAGCCCTGCATCGCAGTGCCGTTGAAGGTAAAGGTAACCTTTTTCGACCGGTCAATCAGCCGGCCCTGTTTTGCGAGACGGGTGCTCATGGTGCGGACCTTTCGCAGGTGGAGGCATCAGAGCCTCCAGCGGGAGTATTTTTGAAAACGTGAATCATACGGAGAACTCTCTCCATGACCATCCGGGGCGCTTGGCGGTGATGGCGTCTTTGATCTCTTGCGGCGGCTCTGTGACCTGTGCGGAATAGGTGCCGAACACCTCAAGCGTCTGCGTGCAGCGCGCGGCGTGGAACCACTTGCCGCAGCCGTTGGCATGGCGCCAGCGTTCAAAGTGAACACCTTTGGGGTTTTCACGCATGAAAAGATAGTCGTGAAATTCGTCATCCGACGAACCGGGGCCATAGCGCTTCAGATGTGCTTCGCCACCAGCGGCAAGTTCGGTTTCTTCGGCATCGACGCCGCAGTATGGGCAGTTCAGGATCAGCATGTCGTCATCCTTTTGGCGGTTGGCCGGCGCGGAAGCCGACCTGAATTCTGTTGTATGGCAACCCTGGTCAGACGCTTTAGTGCGCCACCCCGGCTGCGACGCTCTCGTCGATGAAGCGACCCTCTTTGAAGCGATCTAGGGTGAAGGCTTCGGTCAGCGGTGAATGGCCGGTGGCCATCAGCTGTGCCATACCCCAGCCCGATCCCGGGATCGCCTTGAAGCCGCCTGTGCCCCAGCCACAGTTGATAAAACAGCCACCCAGCGGTGTCTTGGACAAGATCGGGGATCGGTCGCCGGTCATATCCACGATCCCGCCCCATTGCCGCAGCATTTTCAGGCGTGAGATCATGGGGAAGGTCTCGACCAAGGCGCGGACGGTTTCTTCGATGTGATGGAACGAACCACGCTGGGTGTAGTTGTTGAACCCGTCGGTGCCGCCACCGATCACCATCTCACCCTTATCGGACTGAGACATATAGCCGTGCACGGTGTTTGCCATCACGACCACATCCATGCAGGGTTTGATCGGTTCGGACACCAGTGCCTGCAAAGCAATCGCTTCAAGCGGCAAACGGAAGCCCGCCATTTCGGCCAGTTGGCCGGAATGGCCAGCAACCACGATGCCCAGCTTGTCACAATCGATGGCGCCCTTGGTGGTGTCGACACCAACAACACGGCCGTTATCCGAGCGCACGCCGGTGACTTCGCACTGCTGGATGATGTCCATCCCCATGGCGGAACAGGCGCGAGCATACCCCCAAGCAACGGCATCGTGGCGCGCGGTGCCGCCGCGTTCCTGCCAAAGCGCGCCCAGAACCGGATAGCGCGGACCGTCCAGATTGATGATCGGCACCAGTTCCTTGACGCGTTCGGGGGTGATCCATTCGGTCTTTACCCCTTGCAGTGCGTTGGCGTGCGCCGTGCGCTGATAGCCGCGGATTTCGTGCTGTGTCTGTGCCAGCATCATCACGCCACGCGGGCTGAACATGATGTTATAGTTCAGGTCCTGGCTGAGATCCTCATAGAGGCCCCGCGCCTTTTCATACAGCGCCGCCGACGGGTCTTGCAAATAGTTGGAACGGATGATCGTGGTGTTGCGACCGGTGTTACCACCGCCCAGCCAGCCTTTTTCGATAACGGCGACGTTTTGAATGCCGTAGTTCTTGCCAAGGTAATACGCGGTCGCCAGACCGTGGCCGCCCGCACCGATGATGATGACGTCATATCGCTTCTTGGGCTCGGGCGAGCGCCAGGCGCGCTCCCATCCGGTGTGATAGCGCAGAGCTTCCCGCGCAACAGCAAAGGCTGAATAGTGTTTCATGTGCGAATCCATCCGGTTCGGTGATTGGGCGCAGATATGCCGTGTGTGCGCAGTTTACCCCTGCCGTGCAACGCCGCAATATCGCACTATTGCGACATGTCGTTCATTCGCGGCCATTTGTCCCTTTTGTCGGGCGGCCCGTAGGTCTAAATCAGGGCAGCATCTTCGGAGGGACCATGACGTTCTGGGTTCTGATTTTCATTGTCGCGCTTCTGATTGCGGCTTTCCTTTGCTTTACCCTGCTGCGCAATCGCCGCGCGGAAAAGCCCGCTGCCGCATATGACCTTGAAGTATACCGCGAACAATTGGCTGGGGTCGACAAAGACCTTGCACGCGGCGTGATTGGCGAGGCAGACGCCGAACGGGTTCGTACTGAAATCTCTCGTCGCATTCTGGCGGCGGACGAAAACCTGAAGAAGGGCGGTACCGAATCTGGCCCTTCGCGGGCTGTTTCCATCGTCTCGGTGGTCGTGATTGCGCTGATCCTGATCGGTGGCGCAATAGCGCTGTATGATCGGACCGGTGCCGTCGGTTTGCCGGATATGCCACTGACGGCGCGGTTGGAGCTTGCCGAAGATGTGCGCGCCAACCGACCGCCCCAAAGCGCCGCAGAGCAACTGGCGACTCCTCCGCAGCCCGCACAGCTGGACGAAAGCTATGCCGCACTGTTGAACCAACTGCGAGATACAGTTGCCAACCGTCCGAATGATCTGCAGGGCCAGATGCTTTTGGCACAACACGAAACCAATGCAGGTAACTTCAAGGCAGGATACACGGCGCAGCAAAGAGTGATCGAACTGTCCGGCGATGCCGCGACTGCGGATGCCTATGCCGATCTTGCCGAAATGATGATCCTGGCGGCTGGCGGCTATGTATCGCCCGAAGCGGAACAGGCCCTGACCGAAGCGCTGAACCGAGATCCTCGCCACGGGCCCGCCCGGTATTATTGGGGGCAAATGCTGGCTCAGGTCGGGCGACCCGATCTGGCCTATCGCATGTGGGTGCAAACATTGCAGGATGCCCCAAGCGGCGCGCCATGGGCCGGGGCCATCCGCGCGCAACTGGATGAGCTTGCTTTCCGTGCAGGCGTATTCAACGCACCGGACCTGAGCGCTGCCCCCGGTCCAAGTCAGGACGACGTGAATGCCGCCGCTGAATTGACCCCTGAAGAACGGCAAGAAATGATTCAGGGAATGGTGAACCAACTGTCTGACCGTCTGGCAACCGAAGGCGGCACGCCCGAGGAATGGGCCCGCCTGATTGCAGCCTTGGGCGTTCTGGGACAGGGTCAGCGGGCCATCGACATTCACAAAGAAGCGCAAGACGTTTTTGCGGGGAATTCCGAGGCGCTTCAAATCCTTGACGCAGCGGCATTACAGGCCGGGATCGCCCAATGATCCACGACGTCTTTGAAGAGTTCGCAGCAGCGCTGGAACCGATGACAGCATTGATGGGTCTCGATCTTGGCGAAAAGACAATCGGTGTTGCCGTGTCCGACCGGATGCGCGGCGTCGCCAGTCCGCTGGAGACTGTCAGGCGCAAGAAATTCACGTTGGATTCCGCGCGTCTGATTGAGATTGTGACCGACCGTGAAATCGGCGGAATCCTATTGGGGCTGCCAAAAAACATGGATGGGTCCGAGGGCCCACGCTGCCAGTCAACGCGGGCTTTTGCGCGAAACTTGTCGCGTTTGACGGATCTGCCTATCGGTTTCTGGGACGAACGTCTCAGCACGGTTGCGGCAGAAAAAGCACTACTTGAGGCGGATACGACACGAAAACGTCGCGGACAGGTTATTGATCACGTTGCTGCCGGTTATATCTTGCAAGGGGCGCTGGACAGACTGCGCTTTTTGTAACGAGGTCGGAGACCGTCAATGACGAATATGGTGTGGAAACGGAATGAGGTCGAAAGCCCTTGCGTCCAGATCTGCGTTGTTCATCCGACCGAACGCATCTGCACGGGTTGCTATCGTACGATTGACGAAATCACACGCTGGTCCAAAATGGACAGCTCTGAACGTGCCGACATCATGGACGATCTGCCCTCGCGCAAACCACGGCTTTCCAAACGGCGTGGCGGACGAGCAGCCCGACTGAACGGCTCCTGAGCTATCAGCCCACTTTTTTTCGCGCTTTGCTTTGAGCGTGCCCGCCCCTGACCGGGATCGGTTTGCGCAGTTCTTTGCGGAACAAAACCGTCATCTCTGATCGCGTCGCTTTGTCGTTCCCACCAGCTTCGCGTTTTTGTGTCACGCGCCGGTTGTCCGACGTGCTGCGGTTAAGAAATTTTCCTATCAGACCTTTAAGTGCCATTTCAGAATTCCCGCTTTTAAAAACAATGTCGCTGCGGGTCGAGTTCGAGCTCCGAGGGTTCAAGCTCTGGTACGTGACTGTTCTACGTGAGTGGTGACCCACAGCGACAAGGCGTGGCTAAAGGTGTTTCCCGTGAAAATTAGGGGGAAAACACGCGTGTTTTGATCTTTTTTGACGCGCCGATCAATAAAAACCTAATAACACTCAAAATTCCCTTACGTCACATTTTGGTTCGGCTTTGGTAAAAAAAGACGAATTGCCTGCGCGATCTCAGAAAAACCGCCAGTGGAATGCGAATCGTAACGGAATTTGCGGGCAAATAGCGGCTAAAGGCTGACCGCTATAATCTGAGCCCGGCCAGAAACTAACCTGTCGCCAGCCAGTTTTTCGCATTGTCGAACTCCTCAGACGGGAAGAACTGAGTGCGTGTACCCAGAACATGACTGGCAACCTTTTGAGCCATATGCTGCCAGCTTTTGTCCCCTACAATGGCTGCACGGTCCAATAGACCGATATGGCGGCTGGCCAGCCGAAAATGCGCAGCCAGGGCAGACAAACCCTGCCAGCCGTCAAATTCCCGCAGGTCAATCAAAAGGCGAAACCCGGCGCGATCCTGAAGCAATGCGTTCAGGTCACGCTCTGCCTGCTTATACTCTTCGGGGTCCAGCTTGCCCAACAGACTGATCTGCACACAAGGCCCGCCCAGATCTGTCAGGTGTATCGATCCCAGCGACTCGCGCATCCAACGGCGGGCCGCTTCCAGCTCGGCCAGGTCAAACAACTGTACAGGACATGGCAAGATCGGGGCTGCCAGCCGAATACTGGTCTGCACCCACCCCTGATCGGTAACAACGGCGATCCGGTCAAAGCCCCGCCAATGACTAAGCCCCAGCTTTGTGTCAGACCATGCCGCACCCAGATCATATCCTTTGAACTCGGGCTGCACGATGGCCAGCAGACGCACCGAGTCATGTTCGGCCAGTGCGGCCTCGATCGCGGGGACCAGAGTGTTGGTATAGTCGGCACTTGTAACCTGCCCCGACAACTCGACTTCAATCAGTGCACCATCCGAATTCGTATGGACCGTAATCATCTGTCAAAACCTCCAAAGCCAAATAATGACAGGAGGTTAGGCAGATTCGATCCATTCGGCTACACCCCCGGCGCATTCGGGGCGGAAATAGGCGATCATCCGTCCATCAGGCCCTGCCGTTGCCGTGTCGGCCCACGGCGCGACTCCGTGCAAACAATGGCGATGCAACAAATAGGCTTCGCCCGGCTTGGCGGGCAATTCTATCCGCGGGCACGTCTCGAACACCTCGCGACGCGCGGCCTGGTAGATGTCGGTTACATCAACGTCGCGCAGCGCCTCGTTTGACGAGCCATTCAGCGCGTCCCTGAATGCAGCGCCCAGAATGTGGTGGCTGCCTTCCCACAACACCATGGGCGACGCATCCGGGCTGGCCTCGGTCAGGGGAATGCCCAATACCCACGCATGAGGCTCATCCACATGTCGGCGACGATCTGGTCCCATCGGACGCAAACCATCCACATGGGCCGCATCCCGGTTCCGGCGATACCGGGTCGCGGCCTCATTATCGCCACGGCGCGGGCGCGGGTAACCCGGATAAATGGCCGAGACCTGCCCTTTGTGCAAAGGTAAATCGCCGTAATGTTCGCGAATAAACGACACGGCCTGTCCGGATAAAGGCGCAGACTGACCGACCCTGCCCTGCGTGTCATTAGGCAACGCATCTACACCGATGAACCAAGTCCCTTCACAGTCCAACCATTCCGCATGAGCCGGGTCTGACGTTGAGGCACGGGCGGCGGGCAACGCATGGCTGACCCACTCGGCCAGTGATGGGTCATAGGCAAACTTTACCCAGCCCTTGGCCCAAAAATCACTCATAGGCCAATTGCCTTCCGCAGCATGTTCAGCGCCACCAGCGTCAGAAACACGGCGAAGACCCGTTTGAGGGGTTTCGGATCCATCGCGTGCGCCAGTTTCACACCCCAGGGTGCGGTGATCATCGTCATCGCAACTACAACGGCAAAGGCTACAAGATTGACTGCCCCGATGGTCAGCGGAGGGCGGTGTTCGGGTGCGATCTCAAGAAACAGAAAGCCGATGACTGACGGCACGGCGATGATCACTCCGAACCCGGCCGCAGTTGCAACCGCGCGGTGGATCGGCGTGTTGTAGAGACTCATCAGTGGCACCCCAAAGCTGCCGCCGCCGATCCCCATCAGAACTGAGAGAAACCCGACCAATGGCGACAGAATTGCCCGTTTGATCCCGCCCGGCATGACATCGCCCAGGCGCCATTCAGCACGGCCCAGCCCAAGATACGCGCCAATTACCATACCCAGAACGCCAAACAGGGCCTGTAGAGCCTCGGTCCGCAAGGCAGAGGCAACCAGAACACCGATTACTGCACCGATGACGATACCAGGACCCCAGCCGCGCAAAATGTCCCAGTCCACGGCCCCTTTCTTGTTATGCGCCATAACCGAGCGCACCGATGTCACAATGATCGTCGCAAGCGATGTTGCCAGACACAGCTGCATCAGCTGCGGGCCGCCATAGCCAAGGGTTTGAAACGCGTAGAAGAACGCGGGCACAAGGACAATGCCTCCGCCGACCCCCAGCAACCCGGCCAGAACGCCAGCCAGCGCCCCGATCACAAGCAAAAGGCCCAGCATCTGGGCCAGCAACATCGTTTCGGGCATCGTTCCCCCTGCTTGTTACACCTCTGCCATCGGCGCAACGTGATTCAGCGCCTGCAACATCACTTCTGGCCCGGCCCCTTTGTGAACGGCGCCTTCGGACAAAGCACGTCGCCACGCGCGGGCGCCGGGGCGACCGGCAAAAAGACCGAGCATATGACGCGTGATCTGGTGCAACCGTCCGCCGTTGGCAAGGTGCTGATCGACATAGGGCACCATTTGTTGAACGATCGCAATCGGATCCCGCGATGCTCCGGTGCCAAAAATGCGCGGGTCGGCCTCAGACAGAATGTCTCCTGGCTGGTGATAGGCGGCACGTCCGATCATCACCCCGTCCAGACCTGCATCCAAATGAGCCTTCGCCTCGTCCAGTGATGTGATGCCACCGTTGATTGAGATATGAAGGTCGGGGAACGCTGCCTTCATCCGGTGCACCAGATCATAATCCAAAGGCGGAATGTCCCGGTTTTCTTTGGGGCTGAGCCCTTGCAACCAGGCCTTGCGTGCGTGGATAGTCACCCTTTGACAGCCCGCGCTGCGGATCTGATCCAAAAACGCAGGCAAAACTTCCTCGGGATTTTGGTCGTCCACCCCGATGCGACACTTGACGGTCACCTCTATGTCCACCGCTGCGCGCAT
>NZ_JBXWSB010000067.1:0-24928 GCF_059613205.1 Ruegeria sp. BHSB064 | reverse complement strand
ATCAGGCTCACCCCTGCGCAGGTCACAATGCTCAAAGCACTTACTATCGCAGGTAGGGAAGGTCTGACCATTGGTCACTTGTCTCAGGCAGCCGGTTACAAATCACGCGAGGCCTCCATCAAGGTTTTCAAGAAAATCGGACTATTGATCGCAGAATATCTGGAACTGGACCTACCCGAAGCCGGATCGGTACAGAATGATGGCGCCGCTCAGGTCCTGGCATTTTCTCACATCGAAAGTGACGATGAGCCAGCAACTTGGATTATGCATCAGGAACTGCGCGACGCTGTTCGTTCGGTTCTATGACGTACGTTCCAGCCCCCGCTTTTGTAGAGAACTCTGAACCGGAACAAATGCACGAAAGGTTGCACACGTAGCTTATGCTGGAGAAGAAACCATACCCGCTCGACCTGATCTATGTACCTGTGAAGCGTGCAAAAACACTTGATCAGCAAAAAGTCCTGACGCTGGCCGAAGATATTCTGAAGAACGGCCAGAAGACCCCGATCCAGATACGCGCGGACAACAAGAGGTTCGTGCTGATTGAAGGCCTTCACCGACTAGAGGCCATTCGCGCCCTCGGCGGTGATACTGTCGAAGCCTTTTTGGTGCGCGCCAGGCTACACTAGATGCCTATTGGAATTGGCGTTCGACAAAGCCTCGGAAAAAGTCAGCAGACGTTGACTTTTTTCATCCCAAAGATGCAATCGTGCGCAATGAAGGCTCTCATATAGAGTAATACGCTGGCAATTTTCCAACTCGGAATGGTCACGCAATACCTCGTTTAGCCGATAAAACGGTATGCGGCTGGCAAGGTGGTGAACATGGTGCACACCGATATTGGCAGAGAACCACCGCAGGATGCCTGGCAGGGCGTAGTGAGAACTTCCATAGAATGCGGCGTTCTGAAGATTCCACACTTCTTCCCGCTCCCAAGTCGTGTGTTCAAACTGGTGTTGAATATAGAATAGCCAAATACCAATCGATGCGGCGACGATCATGGTTGGAAGGAATACAAAAACCAGTACATCCAGGCCTCCGGTCCAAAAAATCAGAGCCAGGACCACCGCAATCGCGGCGTTTGTTCCCATTGCACTTGCCCAATACAGCCAGCCTGACCGCATGAAACCAAAGGGCAAGCGATTTTGAAAAAAGAACGTGTAGACCGGTACGATACAGAACAGGAAGAAGGGGTTCCGGATTAACCTGTAAGCGGCACGCCCGAACCAATTCCGTTTCAGGTATTCCTCAATGGTCAATGTAGGAATGTCACCCATACCACGCCGATCAAGGTTACCGGTTGAGGCATGGTGAATCGCATGGCTTTGCCGCCAGACGTCATAGGGTGTCAGGGCGAGAACACCCAGAACCCGGCCGGTCCAATTGCAAACGGTGCGGTTTCTAAAGAAGGATCCATGACCACAATCATGCATAATGATAAAGATACGGACCAGAAATGCGGCGTTCAGGATGGCCAATAGAACAGTGACCCAGATACTAAGGGATAGCGCAAACCACGCTGCGCCCCATAGCGCGAAAAAGGGGATGACAGTGATTGTCAGTTCAATAACGCTACGCTTCGTATCGGGCACACGGTATTGCGCGAGCGCCCGGGTCAATTCCTGCTGTTGCAACTGACTTGTTCTCCAAGGGCTTTTAGCAGCCCATTGTGCAAACGGGCACCCCATAAGGGTGCCCGTAAAAGGTCAGGCCAGTGCCAGATTGGCGGCGCTGTCGCGCCCGTCACGGCCAGCTTCGACGTCAAAAGTGACCTTCTGGCCGTCCTTCAATTCGCTGATGCCGGAACGCTCAAGTGCTGAGATATGCACGAACACATCGCGCTTGCCATCTTCAGGTTCGATAAAGCCAAAACCTTTGGTCGAGTTGAACCATTTTACTGTGCCATTTGCCATGGTGGAAGTCTCCTAATACTTGCCGCCCGCATTATTGCGGCGACTCGGCGTGGTCGGTCTGAATCGAAAGACTGAACGCCGAGTTTGGGAGACAGCAGGTCGAAAAAGAAAAACGTAAGCCCTGTGTATATGGACTTCGAGTACACACGATACAAGCCTTGATACAACGGAAAGCAACAGAAGATCTAAGTCTGCCCAGCCCAATTTGGGACAAAGATAAGCAGAACCATTGCTCTGTGGTTCGGAAATCAGAGGTCGGCTTCCGATAAAACCTGCCGAATGCGTATGCAGCAAATTGATTGCTCAGGCACGGCAGGTAGGGCTCACTGTCCGAAATCGCCGCGTGCTTCAAGAACACCGCGGCAAGGCACAAATGTTCATTGAGTGATTGAAACATTGCTAAATCAACGAGTTGACCTCTCTAACGAACGGTAGATTCTGCGCGGCCCGAATCTTGGGTCATGCTGCGTTGGCATAGGGCGACTGCGAGCCTCAAAGTGCCATTAGTAGGTCCGTATCTGCGCAAGCATCGGGCAAGAAACGTTCCCGATGTTACAGTTGGCCGTAAGTTCATTCAGGGCGGCCTCCAATCGCTTAAGTTCGATTATCTTCATACGCACATTGGAGATATGAAGCTCGGCCAGTTCCTTAACGGATTGGCAATCCTCGCTATCACCTTCGGATAGGTTGAGAAGCACCTTTGCATCGGCAAGCGAAAAACCCATGTCTCGGCACTTCCTTAGAAAACGAAGCCGTCCAACATCGTGCGCGGAGTACATGCGTCGATTATTCGATGCCCTTTCTGGTTTCGGCACGATCCCTTCGCGTTCGTAGTAGCGGATAGTATCAATTCCGACACCGCTTTGCCGGGATGCCTCCCCAATCGCAAACATGTGAGATTTCCTGTCTTGATCCTGTAGTGGCTACAGAAGTTAAACGAGAGGTTGTTGTCTCTACAACTCCGCGCGACGTAGTCCATCAGGGAAACAGAATGCAGAAGTACCTTAGCCTCAGCTATTTGGGATCGCTATCAGCGCTTGGCGTCGCGACTTGCTGCGTTTTGCCCATGACGATGATGTTACTGGGGCTGGGTGGCAGTTGGTTGGCAATCTTTGGGAAGGTTGCCGCAGCGAGTTACTATGTGCTGACGATGTCAACGGCGTTCGTCGTGATATCATGGATGGTATCTTATCGGCGCGGTTCCTTGCCGACGTTGAAATGGTGGCTTGCAGGAACGACTCCAATCACCGGCGTGGGTTGGGTCGTTGTGTTTAACGAGGCATGGATTAACGATTACCTGATCATGCAGATGTGAGACTATGACAAAACAAACTGTAGTCCTAGAAAGCACCCTGATTTGCCCGAAGTGCGGCCACAGTGAAACCGAGCAAATGCCAACGGATGCTTGCCAGTGGTTCTATGAATGCAAGTCGTGCAAAACAGTTTTGAATCCGTTGGAAGGCGACTGTTGTGTTTACTGTTCATATGCCACGGTCCCGTGTCCACCAATTCAGCTAGGCGATAGCTGTTGCGGATGAAGTGAAGGACGGTTTTGTTGAGCGAACTGTGAGCCGCCGCCGCGAGCATCGCTGCTATTTGCATGAATGACAGTTTTTTCCGCTGCTTGGCCGCACAAGGTATTCGGCAGTTGCAGTGTCGTTACTGCTGCAAGCGCATGCAGCAATAAAATCCAGGGTACAGGTTGGGCTCGATGCGGTCATTCGCTGCGGTTTGCGTCAACTGGCGGCCTTGAGCCCGAAGTGGTTATTCTCTTCGGTCCGCGCGGTTGGCTGACGCAGCCCAAAGCAAACCTGCAAAACACGAAAAACGATTGAACTCCTGGCAAAATAGAGCATCAATTTGCTTGATCAGAGAGGCTGATGACGCGAAAGATCTGGACAGGGTTGCCGATACCCTTCAGTTCACGCTCTCCCATTTCTTCGGTCTCCACATATTCTTCTATGTCCAGAAGCGCTCGTTGGTTCAAAAGGATCTGCCCGTCGCTGGCAAAGTCGCAAAGCCTGGATGCGGTGTTCACAACTCCACCTATTGCGGTGTAGTCGGCGCGACCATGAAACCCGATAAGCCCCAGCGTCGCGTAACCACTACTGATCCCAATACCCAAACCCATTACGTGCCCGAGTTTCTGCCAGGGGGCTCGTATTGCTTCGAAGGCTTCGCTTATTGCCATAGCCAGCCGCACGGCTTGCAGAACGGGTTGATCGCAGGGAACCGGGTCATTGAAGAAGACCATCAATCCGTCTCCGGCTCGGTATCCGATTGTACCCTTGTGTTGGGCAACTAAATGACCAACCTCATCGTGGAACTGCTGGAGAAGGGTAATGACATCTTCCGGCTCAATCGCCTCGGAAATCGCTGTGAAATTTCGAATGTCGCAGAACAGGCAGGCGATGTATTGACGATGAGTATTTAGAAGCTCGTCAGAGTTTTCTTCTACGACAAGCTCCGCAACTTGAGGGGCAAGGAATTGTTTGAGTCGCCCCAACCTGTCAATCTCGCCCTCCTGTCGCTTTACCTTCTCGGTCAGCCTTTCGTTCAATACCTCTATTTCATGTGTCTGGTTGCGAACCGTATGGTTCAAAGCATCGAGTATAAAGTTCTGGTTTAGCAAAGCGGCGATTACCAAAAGCACATAAGCGAGCGCTTCGACGCGTTCGTCATAGCCGAAATACAGCGTGACAATCAGGATGACGGCAGCAATCCCACCGAGGACGAGCGGAAGCTCTTTGGCATGCCGTTTCCGGTCTCTCCATAAGAAACTGACCGCCAACAATGCAAACACCCACATGAGGATCGCTTGCGCATGTGGGTTTATGGAAAGCGCTTCGTAGCCAACCAAATAGGTCAGCAAAATCCCGGAATAACACGTGGCCAACGAAGCCAGAGCAGCCAAGACAGCTCCGATCCCGATTGGCATCGAAATTCTGAACTCCTCGGTCGCCATGCCCATACTGTCGGCCACAGCACGCGGCGAAGGTTCCGCGGCAGAGTCATTTCTGTGTTCGGGATCAGACATGGTCCTCGTTTGCGCTTGGCTGCTGTTAGAGTACGTTTGAATTGAGGTTGCGTCAAAATCGCAGACCCGCATGGGGAAGTTGAGGGTTCCACCAAATCAACTACGACAAGCGAAACAACCTCATGCTTCACAGAACAAACTTGCAATCACCCCTCTCGGCGTAGTCACCTAGGTTATGGGGATGGAGGAAGCTGATGTCGCGATGGAAGTTGGTAGTCTGTATTTTGTTCGCGCTGACCCTTGTCGCTTGCGCTCCGAAAACTCGCACCTACGAAAAGACGGTATCGGCCTCGCTTCCGGCAAACTCGCGGACAGCGCTTAGTCAGACAGCCAGCCGGCTTGGCGATCCCAAAGACGGTCGTTCAGGGGTCAAGCTGATCAGTGACGGCGAAGAAGCTCTGGTCTCAAGGCTACTGTTGGCTGCTGCCGCCGAGAGAACGATAGACGCGCAATACTACCTTCTGCACGACGACCCCACGGGTCACCTGTTCGCCGCCAGTCTTTTGCAAGCGGCAGATCGGGGAGTTCGTGTCAGGCTGTTGCTGGATGACATGGATACGTCCAGCTACGACGCGATGACCACCGCGTTGGACAACCACGAAAACATTGAAATCAGGCTTTTTAATCCATTCTGGCGGGAACAAAGCCTTTTGATCGCCGGGCTGACGGACTTCAAACGCATCAACCGCAGAATGCATAACAAGTCCATGACCGCAGACAACGTATTCACGATTGTAGGTGGGAGAAACATCGGCGCCGAGTACTTTCTCGCGCGGGAAGAAATGAACTACGCTGATCTGGATGTGCTGGCCGCGGGCCCCGTTGTGCGCGAGGTGTCGCGCAGCTTTGACTCATACTGGAACAGCGAGTTCGCCGTACCCGCTCGTGTGGTCGTAGGAGAACCGAAAGAGTTTAACCTTAGCGATGCGCGAAGCAGGTTGAATGAACTGGTCGAGGAAGCGAAGCAAACCCAGTACAGTGCGGCCCTTAGAAAATCAGCACAAGAGAACTTCGCAGATGGAGCCCTGTCACTGGATTGGCTGCCTGCGAAACTTTATGCTGATCCGCCGTCAAAAGCCGCCGGCCTCGAGAATTCAGGTCCCGCTCTCGCGTCTCAACTGCTTCCGTATTTTGAGAATGCCAGCAGTGAAGTGAACATCGTGTCCGCTTATTTCGTGCCGCGCAACAACGGTGTCAAATGGCTGACCGAACTGGAGAACCGTGGGGTCGACGTGAAGGTTGTGACCAATTCACTTGCATCTAATGACGTCGCACCCGTTTACGCACACTACGCCAAGAAACGCCGCGCACTTCTGCGCGGAGGAGTAGAACTCTACGAGTTGCGACCCGACGCCTATCAGGTCCAACGCCGTGGTGTAAACTGGGCGCAATCCAGGTCGGGCCTGCACTCCAAGGCATTTGCAGTTGATGACCGATACTTGTTCGTAGGGTCGTTCAACTGGGATCCCCGATCTGTCAACATCAACACCGAGATGGGAATCCTGATTGATTCGCCAGCATTGACTGCACAAACCATGGGCGCCTTGGACGACGCGCTACCCGCATACACATATAACGTGACGCTCGAGAAAGCCGGTCAGCTTAAATGGACCACAAGAGGCGATGATGGCACCGTAGTTGAGCACCACTCCGAACCGACGGGATCGGCCTGGGATCACATAGTTGCTGGGTTTTTGAGTATTTTGCCAATTGGGTCTCAGCTTTAGGTTTTTTGGAAGATAACAGGCTGATCGGAAAGTAGACGCCGTCTAGTTCGTCTACTGAACTTTCCAAAGTCCGTTTTCTGCGCGTCGCAGACCTTCGCGAGAATCCAAGTAAAAAAGCGCATGGAACCCAAGGTCCCTCAGAGAGGCCCTTTGCGGGGTTGAGCGCCGTAAAGCGCCATAAACGCAACGACTACGCCAACAACTGATTGAATTCATCGTTACGGCACGCAAGCGTGCAGCGCGAAACTATGGGCGAACTACGCAAACTTACGAGGTGCGCGAAGTGTTGTGCGCGCACCTACGCCACCATGTAGGGACGCGCATAACGCTGCATTCCTATCATTGATTTTATTCAGAAAATCTGGGTGTCGTCGCCCATAATTTTGCAAAGCAATTGCGCATAAGTTTGCGCGATTTGCCCAAAAGTTTGCACGGTTCACTATACGCACTCAATTGTCGATTGTCTTGGCGTAGCTCGATCAACTTGAACGCACCAAAACTCAATCAAAAGTGCATTTTGACTGGAATAATTCAATCCAAAACTGAACAACTCAACTCAATTGCAAGGTTTTGGTAGATCACTTTCAATGAAGCGCGGCTCGGTCGGCCTTCTCGCAGGCAGCCAACTAGTACTTTGGCGACATATTAGCTTTGCAGTAAAGGCAGCCATCTGTCCCAAAATCCCTGACAACGGACAAGGAAACGGAAGAACCACATGATGAACACGCTATTTGACGGAAATCAATTGGTCCAGAACCTAGCGGCCAAAGGCTTTCAACGCCTCACAGGCATCACCAAACCACTTGGCTGCACGATCAAGGTGGTCTCCAGTGGACCGCAGATTCCACGGATTGGTGCCAGAGGTTCTTAGGCTGCCAGCGTTATAAGCAGCAGCAACCAAAATGGGATTAAGTTCCGTTTCCCCCTTTTGCAGCCCGATATACCCCGTGCCGACACTTATGCAGACTTTTGGTTCATAGAGACCAAGATTTCGTTGACTTGCAGCATTTGGTTTATTTACGAACCACTTAAGTGTTGTAGTGCTGTCATAACCAAGAGCTAAGCGATTATTTACATCACGTGCCGTGGAAGACATGACCTGCATCGGACCAGCACTGTAGTCTCCCTCTTCGATGCCATCCAATGTTACGTCTCCAGTGGCTCCTAGCTTTGAATTTGCCTCCCACCGAAAAGTTGCACGCCCGGTGAAGCCGTCGTTTTTTTGATCTGACGTTTCAGTAGCGATAGTCATCAGAACAATCTCCGGTGGAACAGAGAACCTTTGGCTAGCGCTGGCAATTTCATCAGCGAAAAGATCAAGAGCCGTCATTACCGTAGTAGGCGTGCCTGGGGTTCGCTGTGCTACACACCATCAAAAATCAAGGTTCTCCACGCTCAGGGCGTTTTTCTGGATGAATTCCCGGCGTGGCTCGACAACGTCGCCCATGAGCTTGGTGAATAGGTCATCTGCTTCAACCATGTCATCGACGCGGACCTGCAACAGCGTGCGGGCATCCGGGTCAAGCGTGGTTTCCCACAGTTGGTCGGGGTTCATCTCACCCAGACCTTTGTATCGTTGCAGCGACAGGCCCTTTTCGCCTTCTTCCAGAATGGCGCGCAGCAAATCCAGCGGGCCGTGGATGACCTGAGACCGGTCGCGGCGAACCAACGTTGCAGGCGTGTTGTACACCTCTTGCAGACTTTGGGTGAAACTGCCGGTCTTGCGCGCCTCGCCCGAGCGCAGCATCGGGCCGTCCAGCGTACGCACCTCTTCCACACCGCGCAGGATGCGGGCCAAACGGATACCGTGATCCTGTGTGATCCGACCTTGCCAGCCGCGTTCATATTCCAGCGCGATCAGGTCCAGACGGGCTGCGACCTTGTCAGCCACGCCCTGCAGGTCGGCATCAACCGCACCCGGAACAAAAGCCCCTGCGACGGCGGCCTGTTCCAGAATGTGGCGCGGGTAATGCGTCGGGAACGCGTCCAGAACACGCTTCAACTGGCGCGCTTCGTCCACGACACGCGTGAGGTCCTGGCCGATGATTTCTTCACCCGAGCCAAGCTTCAACACGGCCCCTTCGACGCCCTGATTGATCAGATAGTCGTCCAGTGCGGCCTGATCCTTCAGGTAAACCTCTGATTTACCTCGTGAAACCTTATAGAGCGGTGGCTGAGCAATATAAAGGTATCCGCCCTCGATCAGTTCCGGCATTTGCCGATAGAAGAAGGTCAGCAGCAGCGTCCGGATATGTGCACCGTCCACGTCGGCGTCGGTCATGATGACGATCTTGTGGTAGCGCAGCTTTTCGATGTTGAACTCATCGCGGCCAATACCCGTGCCCAGAGCCATCACGAGGTTGCCGATTTCCTGAGACGACAGCATCCTGTCAAACCGGGCGCGTTCCACGTTCAGGATTTTCCCGCGCAGGGGCAGAACAGCCTGAGTCAGACGATCCCGACCTGTTTGCGCGGACCCACCCGCCGAGTCACCCTCGACCAGGAAAACTTCGGTCTTGGACGGGTCTTTCTCGGAGCAATCCTTAAGCTTACCGGCCAGATAGTTCACATCCATCGCAGTCTTACGACGGGTCAGTTCGCGAGCCTTACGCGCAGCCTCGCGCGCCAGAGCGGCCTCGATGATCTTACCGACGATGGCCTTGGCCTCATTCGGGTTCTCTTCGAACCATTCAGCCAGCTTTTCATTCATCAGGCTTTCGACCGCAGGTCGGACCTCGGACGAAACCAGCTTGTCCTTGGTCTGGGACGAGAATTTCGGATCGGGCACTTTCACCGACAGCACGCAGGTCAGACCTTCGCGCGCATCATCACCGGTAAAGCTGACCTTTTCCTTCTTTGCGATCCCGCTGGACTGCGCATAGTTGTTGATCGTCCGGGTCAGAGCGCCCCGGAATCCGGCGACATGCGTGCCACCATCTCGCTGCGGGATGTTGTTGGTGAAGGGCAGAACCGTCTCGTGGTAGCTGTCATTCCACCACATCGCGATTTCAACGCCGATGTCATCCCGCTCGCCCTTGATATAGATCGGCTCGGGCATGGCCGGGGTCTTGGACCGGTCCAGATATTTGACGAATTCCTTGACGCCACCTTCATAGAACAGCTCGGTTTCCAGCCGCTCGGCAGGGCGTTCATCGATCAGGATGATCCGTACACCCGAGTTCAGGAAGGCCAGTTCGCGCAGACGCTTTTCCAGCGTGTCGAATGAGAATTCGAGGTTCGAAAACGTGTTGGTCGAGGCCAGAAACCGCACTTCGGTTCCGGTGCGGTCGCCGCATTCACCCACGACTTTCAGATGTTCCGCCGTTTCACCACCTTCGAACCGCGCGACGTGCTCTTTACCAGCCCGCCAGATACGCAATTCCAGCCAGTCGGACAGAGCGTTCACGACTGAGACACCCACACCGTGCAAACCACCCGACACCTTGTACGAGTTGCTGTCGAACTTCCCGCCCGCGTGCAGTTGGGTCATGATGACCTCGGCCGCTGAAACACCCTCTTCCGGGTGAATATCAACAGGAATTCCGCGCCCGTTATCACTGACCGATACGCTGGAATCCGCATGGATTTTCACGGTCACATGGTCGGCGTGACCGGCCAAAGCTTCATCGATCCCGTTGTCGACCACCTCATACACCATATGGTGCAGGCCCGAGCCATCATCCGTGTCTCCGATATACATGCCGGGGCGTTTACGAACGGCCTCCAACCCTTTGAGAACTTTGATGGAATCTGCGCCGTATTCTTGAGGAGCCTGTGCGTCTTCGGACATTCAGTCAGTACCTATATTATTTTGGTAACTTATACGTTTTCTGGTGGGGAATGTCACGCGATCCCCCAAGATTTTGTGTTTGCGAGGGTCGTTTTTTGCCTGCTGGTTACAGGCTCACAAGCGATCAATGTCAGCGGCGATATCCGCAGCGATTTCCTCTGCGTCGACATCCCGGCGCTCTGCCGACAATCGCAACCCAAGAATGTCCGATTGATACCGCGCCGCCAATCGGTCCGGGTCTAGTTCGGGCCGTATTTCACCGGCTTCCTGAGCCTTTCGGAACAGCTCGGCAAAACATGCCTTCATCTCAGCCATGTGATGCGCTGCCTGATTTGCAAGGTCATGATCCTTCGCCTGCAACTCCGCGTATGTCTTCGCCAACATGCAGGCTTTCGTCGGGTTCTCGACCGCTTCGATCACCAAACGGGGCTGCGCTTTCAAGGCCCCTTTAGGCCCCAACTTTTCCGCCAAAGCCTTTAGACGCTTTACGCCCTCTTGCGTGTAGCTTTCCAACGTCAGCGCATAAAGCGCGTCCTTCGATCCGAATGCCGCATAGAAACTACCGGGCTTCAGCTTCAGCTCCCGCTCCAGATCCTTGAGCGAGGTTCCGGCCCAGCCCTGACGCCAGAAGATGTCCTTTGCTTTCGCGATCAGTGCATCACGATCATATGCGGGTTTTCGAGGCATCAGCATCACCAATTCTTGAACGATCACTCAAATATATACTTGAGTGATCACTCAAGAAACCCTAAATACGACTCATCGCGCCAGAAACAGGAGTTCCCACATGGCCAATTTCCCATCTCATGACCTCGAGTCCGCCCCTGAAGGGTCCAAACCGCTTCTTGAAAAATCGCAGGCCGCATTTGGCCGCTTGCCAGGTCTGCACAAGGTGATGGCCGAAAGCCCCCAGCACCTGGAAGGCTATCAGGTGCTGCACGGCCTGTTCCTGCAAACCGATTTCGACAATGATGAGAAAACCGTTGTCTGGCAGACCATCAACGTGGAAAACGAATGTCACTACTGCGTGCCGGCACACACCGGTATCGCAAAGATGATGAAAGTCTCGGACGAAATCTCTGAGGCCCTGCGCAACGAAACTCCGCTGCCTACAGCCAAGCTCGAGGCACTGCGCACCTTCACTCTGCAAGTGATGGAAACGCGCGGCAACCCGACCGAAGAACAGCTGCAGGCGTTCTTTGACGCGGACTACTCGCACCGCGCGGTTCTGGATGTGGTGCTGGGTCTGGCACAGAAAACCATGTCGAACTACGTCAACCACATGGCCAAGACCCCGGTTGACGAGGTTATGCGCGGCTTCCTGTGGGAACGTAAAGTCAGCGAACCGGCCTAAGCGGCCACGACCGAGCCCTCATCCCCTTCGGTGACAACCACCGTCTGGGCCCGGTCCCCCAATTCAGCAAACAACTCAGGCCCGGTGCCCGTCATCCAGGCCTGAGCCCCCAGAGCACAAATTTCATCATAGAGCGCCGCGCGCCGATCTGCGTCCAGATGGGCAGCCACTTCGTCCAACAGAACAATCGGAGGTGCCCCAACCATCTCTGCCAGTGCCCGCGCATTCGACAAAATCAAGGACACAAGCAACGCCTTCTGCTCACCGGTCGAACAATCCTTGGCCGGAACGCCTTTGGCAGCAAACACCCCATACAGGTCTGACCGATGCGGCCCTACCAAAGTCCGGCCCACTGCCAGATCCCGGAAGCGACTCTCATTCAAGGCGTCGCGCAAATCCTCTGCTGTCTCAGGCATCGCACCTTCAGTTTGGACCAATTCCAACTCAGCCGACGGAAAAGCCGTCTCCGCCCGATCCTGCGCGGCGCGCAGATGATCCAACGCCGCAACGCGAGCGGCATGTATGCGATGCCCGGACTCGGCCATCTGACCCTCAAGGGCCGCATACCAATGGGCATCCCGGACCTGCTCTTTCAGTAAACGATTCCGCTCGCGCATGGCTTTTTCATAGGTCAAAGACGCTTCGGCATGGGCGGGGTCAAAACTCAGCGCGATACGGTCCAGAAATCGCCGCCGCCCCTCGGCCCCTTCGATCCAAAGCCGGTCCATCGAAGGGATCAGCCAAACGACCCGCGCCAGTTTCCCCAGCTCAATCTGGCTCGAGGTTTTTTCGTCAATCCGAACCTGCCGCGCCGCACCGCCCTCGGACCAGGTTTCCACCTCGTAACACTGCCCCTGCGCATCCAATATCCCCGACAGCTTCCACCCCAACGCCTCGGGCTGTCGTGTCATCTCAGCCGCGCTTGCCCGTCGCATCCCACGACCGGGCGAAAACAAAGATACCGATTCCAGAATATTGGTCTTGCCCGCCCCATTGGGCCCGTGAATCGCAACCGGCCTCCCGTCCAGCGACAGGCGCGCCAGCTTATGAGACCGAAAATGCGAGACCGTAAGCTCGGTCAGGGCCAATCCCATGACCCCTCCCTTCATCTTTTCAAAAATACTCCCGCCGGAGGCGTCGCGCGTCAGCGCGATCAGACGCGCATCGGCATAACCACATAGACCGCGCTTTGATCATTGCCTTCACGCATCAGCGTCGGATCACCTGCCGAGTTGAACAGGAACACCGCGTTTTCACGATCGACCTGAGATGCAATCTCCAGCAGATATTTGGCGTTGAACCCGATCTCCAACCGCTCGTCTCCATATGCGACGGCCAGTTCTTCTTCAGCCGCACCGCTATCCGGAGCGTTGACGGACAGGACCAGCTTGTCGCCATCCAGCTGAAGCTTCACCGCACGCGACCGTTCTGACGACACTGTCGCCACCCGATCTACGGCCTGCGCAAACTCGGCAGCATCGACCTCAAGCTTACGAGTGTTCCCTTGCGGGATGACGCGTGTGTAGTCGGGGAAGGTGCCGTCGATGACCTTCGAGGTCAGCGTAATATCCGGCGTAGCAAAACGCACTTTGGTTTCGCTGACCGAAACAGCAATATCCATCTCGTCATCGTCCAGCAGCTTTCGTAGCTCGCCCACGGTTTTACGCGGCACGATCACACCCGGCATATCCGTGGCCCCGTCCGGCAGATCCGCATCGATACGCGCCAGACGATGGCCATCGGTGGCAACACAACGCAGCACTTTACTGCCGTCAGAACCATCGGCCACATGCATATAAACGCCGTTCAGATAATACCGCGTCTCTTCCGTCGAGATGGCGAATTTTGATTTGTCGAACAACCGACGCAGCAACGCTGCCGAGGCAGTAAAGTTCGACTGGTATTCCGAGGATGCCATCACCGGGAAATCCTCTTTTGGCAGCGTCGCCAGCGAGAAGTTCGACCGGCCTGCCTCAACGGTCAATCTGCCAGCCGCGCTGTCTGCTGTGAGGGTCACCAATGCCCCGTCCGGCAGTTTGCGCACGATTTCATGCAAAGTGGTCGCTGCAACCGTGGTCGCCCCGGCTTTCTCGACTTGCGCAGGGGCTTTGTCGACCACTTCGATGTCCAGATCAGTGGCGCGGAATTGGGCCACATCGCCCTCGGCCTCAATCAAAACATTCGCAAGTATGGGTATGGTGTTGCGCCGTTCCACAACGGATTGGGCCTGCGAAACGGCCTTGAGAAGGGTGCCGCGTTCAATGCTGATCTTCATACCCTCAGTTCCTCTGACTTGCGTACCGACATGGGCGGGACTGGCACGTTAGCGGTTCCACCCTGAGGCACAAGGATTTTTTACGGATTTCTGGGTTGGAAAGCCCGTAGCGTCAAGGGCATCGTGCCCGACAAGCCTCAGTTCTGGTCCAACCGTGGATTAATGCGCACAAGAAAACACCCCGGACGCAAAGTTCCGGGGCGTTTGCTTCATGAAAAGCGCAGATCAGGCTTCCAGAGAGCGCCGCAGCATTTCCACATCTTCAGCGATCTGACCATCGGTCAGCTTCAGTTCCTCGATGCGCTTCACACCGTGCATGACCGTTGTGTGGTCACGCCCGCCAAAACGGCGGCCAATCTCAGGCAGCGACCGACTGGTGAGCTGCTTGCACAGATACATCGCCACCTGACGCGGGCGCGCGTATGACCGCAGGCGTTTGGGGCCGATGATGTCGGACAGTCGAATATTGTAATACTCGGACACTTTCCGCTGAATCTCTTCAACGCTGATTTTGCGTTCCGAGGCGCGCAGGACATCGGCCAAACAATCCTGTGTCAATTCCATATCGATTTCGCGGCCTACCAGCGATGCGAAGGCGAACAGACGGGTCAGAGCGCCTTCCAGTACGCGGACATTGGTCGAAATACGGTGGGCCAGAAACTCCAGAACACCGTCAGCGATCGTCAGGTCGGGGTAGGTGCTGCTGTACTGCTGCACCTTGTTCTGCAAAATGCCCAGGCGCAGTTCATAATCGGTCGGGTGCAGGTCAACGACCAGACCGCATTGCAGGCGCGATTTCACACGGTCTTCCAGATCCTTGATCTCGCCCGGCGCGCGATCTGCGGAAATGATGATCTGCTTGTTCTGATCCACCAGCGCATTGAAGGTGTGAAAGAATTCTTCCTGGGTTGAATCCTTACCGGCGATGAACTGCACGTCATCGACCATCAGCACGTCAACCGATCGGAACAGGTGTTTGAAATCCATCATCCGGCGTTCGCGCAGGGCCTGAACAAAGCGGTACATGAATTGTTCGGCGGACAGGTAGAGCACATTCAGTTCAGGATGCTTGGTTTTCAATTCCCACGCGATCGCGTGCATCAGGTGGGTCTTACCCAAGCCCACACCGCCATACAGCACCAGCGGGTTGAAAGTGACCGGCCCCCCTTCGGACACACGGCGCGCAGCGGCATGTGCGAGCTCGTTGGGTTTGCCGACAACAAAACTGTCAAACGTAAAACGAACGTCCAATGGCGCGGCCTGCAACGACTCGAGCGCATCCTGCGCACCTTCGGTCACAGGCGCGACGACAGGATCTGCACGCACTTCAGGGGCAGCTTGCACAGCAGGTTTCGGACGCGCAGGCGAATTTGCGGGAACACGGAAATCCAGCCGCTGCACAGTTTCCCCTGCGGTGTTCAATTCATACAATATGAGGTCTGCAAAGTTCTGGCTGACGTAGTTGCCCATAAAATTGGTCGGCACGGAAAAAACCGCCACACCGTTTTGCAGCTCTTTAAATTCCAAAGGCTCGATCCAGGTGGTGTAATTATTCCGACCGACGGCCTTCAGCAATTTGTTACGCAGTAGTCCCCATTTCTCTTGTGTCATTCAGCGCCTCACGCATCCCATTCTTATTGGCCTGTCGGCCTTATTCATACGAATCCGGTTGCCCGGTTATGGATTCACGCGCACAAAGGTATCCCTTCGCCAAAACCTGCCCGGTTTGGCGGGATGTCTTTCGAATGCACACATGTCCCGCACAACGCCCGGAAATAGGTGAGCGTCCGGTAAACCGGGTTGCACGTCGCACTCTCAATTTTTAGACAGGGCCGAGAAGACCGGGTGAACCCGGATTTCACGACAGATCGGCAGCCTGGCGTCAGCCAGTCGTCGCCCACTTCCTCAAATCAATCTGATGCCCGTCAGTTCGACCGAAGAAACAGCCTGTCCCCCCAAGCGAGTGAATCGCTGATAACAGTGGTAACAACACCAAGCGGGGCGCGGCAACGAAACTCTGATATTGACTCGGTTCTTTGGCCGAAAGAATCTCTCAGTTTTGTGAAGGCGCGGTTTTCCGGCAACACGAAAAAAGGCGCCGCTCACAGCGACGCCTTAAATATAGATCAGCCTTGCTGACATGACCATTGGTCAATCTGAGGTATTAGCCCAGTGCTTTGACGCGGGCCGACAGACGCGACATTTTACGGGCCGCTGTGTTCTTGTGGAAAACACCTTTGGTGACACCGCGCATCAGCTCGGGCTGTGCCGCACGCAGAGCGGCGGTAGCGGCGTCCTTGTCACCAGAAGCAATCGCTTCTTCGACTTTACGCAGATAGGTGCGGATGCGCGAACGACGCGCTTTGTTTACTGCGAAACGCTTTTCGTTCTGACGTGCGCGTTTCTTTGCCTGGGGCGAATTTGCCATGTGTCTCTGACCTTCGTTCGGTTCGGTTATCTTGGGTTGCGCGCCACGGACATGTCCGCACCGGATCAGAAATCACGAGTGTGAGTCGGGCCAAGCGGGCCGCACGCGCATGTATGGCGGCGGTATGTATCCAAGTTTTTCGGGTTTGCCAAGCCGATTCTCTTGTCATGCAGGCCGGACATAAAAAAGGCGGGCAAAGGCCCGCCCCAATCGCGATCTCATGCGACTTACTTGTCCCGAAACTGTGCCGCCCGCTTCTCCAAAAACGCAGCCATGCCTTCTTTCTGATCTTCCGTCGCGAACATCGAATGGAAGACGCGACGCTCAAAAAGCATTCCTTCGCTGAGCGGCAGTTCATAGCTGCGGTTCACAGCTTCCTTGGCGGCTGTTGCAGTCAAAGAAGACTTCTCGGCGATTTTCTGAGCGGCGCCCACAGCCTCTTCGATCAGCTTCTTCGCCGGAACCACCCGGCTCACCAGCCCTGCACGCTCCGCTTCCTCGGCGTCCATGAATCGCCCGGTCAGGTTCATGTCCATTGCCTTGGACTTTCCGACAAAGCGCGTCAGGCGTTGGGTGCCACCCAACCCGGCTATGACACCCAGATTGATTTCCGGTTGTCCGAATTTGGCGGTGTCTGCCGCGATAATGAAATCGCACAACATTGCCAACTCGCATCCACCGCCCAGCGCGTAACCTGCAACAGCCGCAATGATCGGCTTGCGGATCGCCGAAACCCGGTCGTTGGCATCGGCAAACAGATTTACGTTATAGACATCGACAAAGCTCATCTCGGACATTTCTTTGATGTCCGCACCAGCGGCAAAAGCCTTGTCCGATCCAGTGATTACGATGCACCGCACCTTGTCATTGCTGTCCGCGTCTTCCAGCGCGGCGCACAGCTCACCCAGCAACTGAGTGTTGAGCGCGTTTAACGCGTCGGGTCGGTTGAGTTTGATAAGGGCGACGTGGTCTTCGATTTCGACGATGATCGTCTCAAAAGCCATGAGGTGAAAGCTTCCGGTTGTTCCGTTCAGATACGATTCCTTATCACGCGATTTCGCTGGATCAAGTTATCTTTGGCATTGCGCACAGTAGAAGGATGAGCGTCCCGATTGGGTGATTCTCTTGATTACGCCGCCGCAGCCCTCGGTCCGGCAAGGCTCACCCTCGCGTCCATAAACATCAAAGCTGTGCTGAAAATATCCAAGTTCTCCATCGGCTTGGCGGAAATCCCGCAAGGAAGAGCCGCCCGCTTCTATGGCGTCCTGCAACACCTGTCGAATGATCGGAACCAATGCGGCAACACGCGATGCAGAAATCTGCCCGGCTTTGCGACGTGGCGACACCTTGCCGCGATAAAGCGCCTCGCAGACATAAATATTTCCCAATCCGGCAACGATTCCCTGATCCAGAAGTGCAGATTTGACCGGAGTGTTCCTGCCCTTGAACGCATCAATCAGGTGTTGTTCGTGGAAGTCGTTACCCAAGGGTTCCGGCCCCAGAACCGACAGCAGCTTGTGGGTGTCTGCCGTAGCGGTGGGCAACAGATCCATTGCTCCGAACCGTCGCGGATCATTGAAAGTGATGCGCGCGCCGTTGGCCATATGAAACACAACATGATCGTGTTTCTGAGCCGTTGGGTGCTCATGCACAAACTGCCCAAGTGGATCGCCCGAAACCGTCATGCGGCCTGACATACCCAGGTGAATCAACAAAGTCTCTCCGCTGCTCAGATCGGCCAGGATGTATTTCGACCGCCTTCGTAACCGCTCAACCCTCTGGCCGCTCAGTCGCTCGGCCATACGCTCAGGGAAGGGCCAACGCAGATCCGGGCGGTTCACGTCCGCCCGTTCGATCACCACCCCTTCCATGGCAGGGCTTAGGCCGCGTCTAACTGTCTCGACCTCGGGCAATTCCGGCATTACACGGCTCCTAATCCAAAGGGCCGCATTGTGCCCGCCTCTCTTGGCCCTATAACAGAGGCGAAATTCGACAAACGGCAAGGCAAATGTCCGACAACAGCGACAAGACCACTCATTTCGGGTTCGAAACCGTGCGCGAGGCCGACAAGGCCGGTCGCGTACAGGGCGTGTTCAACTCGGTTGCCTCGAAATATGACGTGATGAACGATGTCATGTCGATGGGCATCCACCGGGTCTGGAAAGATGCGATGATGGACTGGCTGGCACCACGTCCCGGCCAACGTCTTCTGGATGTGGCCGGTGGTACGGGCGACATCTCGTTCCGCTTTCTCAAACGCGCAGGCCATGGTCACGCCACCGTTCTGGACCTGACAGAACCTATGCTGGTCGAAGGCCGCCAACGCGCCGAAGCCGACCAGATGTCTGACAGCCTGAATTGGGTTGTGGGTGACGCAATGGCGCTGCCATTCGACGACAACACATTCGATGTCTACACAATCTCGTTCGGCATCAGGAACGTCACCCGCCCCCAAGACGCCCTGAACGAAGCGTTCCGCGTGCTGAAACCCGGCGGCCGCCTGATGGTACTGGAATTCAGCCAGCTGCCCAATGACGGGCTGCAAAAGCTTTACGATCTCTACAGTTTCAACGTTATTCCCCGCATGGGCAAGCTGATCGCCAACGATTACGACAGCTATCAGTATCTGGTGGAATCAATCCGCAAGTTCCCAGACCAAGAGACATTTCTGGGAATGGTGCGCACCGCCGGGTTCGAGAACGCCAAATACCGCAATCTGAGCATGGGCATCGCCGCGCTGCATTCCGGCTGGAAGATCTGATGCGCGGCCCTCACAACATCATCCGCCTGATCCGCACAGGCGCCACTCTGGAGCGCACCGGTGCCATGAACGTGGTGCTTGACGCTTTCGAGGCCCCCCGGTCGCTGCGGATTGTTGCCCATACGCTGGGCAAGCCGTTCCAATGGCTGGGCTATAAGGGCGATCCCGATATGCCACCCGCCACACGTGCTCTGACAGCGCTGGGCCCGGCCTACATCAAATTTGGTCAGGTGCTGTCCACCCGCCCCGATGTTGTCGGCAACGAACTGGCCGAGCAGTTGCGTGTGCTTCAGGACAAATTACCCCCCTTCTCTAAGGCCGAGGCCATGGCCGAGGTTGAAAAAGAGCTGGGACAACCCGTCGCCGAGATATTCAGCGATTTCAGCGAACCCATCGCTGCAGCCTCCATCGCGCAGGTCCACAAAGCCAAACTGGTCAGCACGGGCGAAGACGTCGCCGTCAAAGTTCTGCGCCCCGGCATCGAGCGCGCCTTTCGCAAGGATGTGGACGCGTTCTATTTCGCAGCCCGCATCGTGCAGCTTTGTGCCCCCGGCGCGCGCCGCCTGCGCCCAATGGAGGTAATCGAACATTTCGACGGGGTTGTCCGCGGTGAACTAGATCTGCGGCTGGAAAGCTCTGCCGCATCGGAATACGCAGCCAACACCAAGGACGACGCCGGGTTCTGGTTACCACCGGTGGTCTGGTCCCTGTCCGCGCGTCGCGTGATGACCCTCAGCTGGGCCGACGGTATCCCGCTGGGCGATAACGCAGCCCTTGACGCGGCGGGTCACAATCGTCGCGATCTGGCCGAACGTGTGCTGCGCCTGTTCCTGCTGCACGCTTTGCGCGACGGCTATTTCCATGCCGATATGCATCAGGGCAACCTGAAGGTCGCCGCCAATGGCGATATCATTGCCTATGACTACGGCATCATGGGCCATATCGACGAATACACCCGCCGGGTCTATGCCGAGATCCTCTTTGGCTTTATCCGCCGCGACTACAAACGCGTGGCCGAGGTGCATTTCGAAGCAGGATATGTCCCGGCAAACCAGGACGTAGACGAATTCGCCCGCGCCCTGCGTGCAGTCGGCGAGCCCATCTTCGGCATGGACGCTTCACATATCTCCATGGGCCGCCTGCTGAACTACCTCTTCGAGGTGACAGAGCGCTTCGGTATGGAAACAAGAACCGAGCTGATCCTGCTGCAACGTACCATGGTGGTGGTTGAAGGCGTGGCGCGCTCGCTCGACGATCACATGAACATCTGGGAAGTCGCCCGCCCCGTGGTCGAAGACTATATCAAGCGATCTATCGGCCCACGCGCCGCTCTACGGGATTTTGGAAAAACCGCGATGGTGCTCGCCCGTTTTGGCCCGCGCCTGCCAGCGCTTGTTGAAAACGCACTGATCGCGCAAACCCAAAAAGACGAACAGAAGAACAATGGCTTTGGTGCATATGCCCTACCTGCCGCGATTGGTGCGCTCTTTGGAATAGCCGCAACACTGATTGCCATAGCGCTCAGCTAAAAAAACCCGCCCGCTTCATCTGGCTAAAAAATACCTTCGGGGGGGATTGCGCATGGCGCAATGGGGGGCAGACAGCCCCCCCTGCTCCATTCTGGCTCAGAGCCGCTCGATGGCAAGGGCAATACCCTGACCACCGCCGATGCACATGGTGATCAACGCTTTTGACCCACCCGTGCGCTCCAACTCGTACAGCGCCTTGAGGGTGATGATCGCACCGGTTGCACCAACTGGATGGCCCAGCGCAATGGCACCCCCATTGGGGTTTACCTTGGCCGCATCCAGACCCAACTCCTGATTGACGGCCAGTGCCTGTGCAGCAAAAGCTTCGTTGCTTTCGATCACATCGAAATCACCTGCCGACAGGCCGGTCTTCTTGAACAGGTTTTGCACCGCCGGGACCGGGCCTATTCCCATAACTTCGGGCCGCACACCCGCATGGGCATAACCGATCACACGGGCTTTCGGTTTCAGCCCAGCTTTTTCTGCCACGTCCGCCGTTGCCAGAACCATCGCTGCCGCGCCGTCATTGATGCCCGAAGCGTTCCCCGCCGTGACCCGCCCGTCTTTCTTGAACACGGGCCTCAACCCGGCCAGCGCCTCTGCCGTTGTCGCCTTGGGGTGCTCATCGACGTTGAAGTCGACCAAATCGCGCTTGACCTTGACCTGCACCGGCGCGATCTGGCTTTCGAAAAAACCGCCCTCAATCGCCGCTGCTGCGCGGGTCTGGCTGGTCATGGCAAACGCGTCCATCTGTTCGCGGCTGATCTGATGTTCGTCGGCCACGTTTTCGGCCGTGACACCCATATGCCCTGTGCCAAACGGGCAATTCAGTGCGCCCAGCATCATATCGAGCGAGGTTACATCACCCATCTTCGCGCCCCACCGCGCCTGAGGCACGATGTAAGGGCTGCGCGACATGCTCTCGGCTCCGCCCGCCACGGCAAATTCTGCATCGCCCAGCATTAGGGACTGCACGGCGGATACAATGGCCTGAGCCCCCGAGCCGCACAGACGATTCACATTCATCGCTGGCGTGCCGTTGGGGATACCCGCCTGCATCGCAGCCACACGCGACAGATACATGTCGCGCGGTTCGGTGTTGATGACATGACCAAAGACAACGCTGCCGATCTGCGCGCCCTCGACACCCGAACGTTCAAGGGCCGCTTCGGTGGCAACAGTGGCCAGATCAATCGGGGCCGTTGATGCCAAAGCGCCACCAAATGTACCGATGGCGGTACGCGCGCCATCCAGAATCACTACGTCAGTCATATTCTCTCCTCCAAAACCCGCGCGCATTATGCACTTGCAGCATGATCTTCAAATTAGACTCACTGTCACGCCCGGAATTGACATTACGTTGCGCAACACGCATGGATTCCGTCATGACGGAAAACACAGACGATATCCTGAACCTCCTGCCTGCACGTCTGAAAGAAGCGCGCCGGGCAAAGGGACTGTCGCTTGAGGCGGTTGCCAACCTCAGCGGCGTTTCCCGGTCCATGGTCAGCCAGATCGAGCGCGGCGAAAGCAGCCCGACGATCTCGACCCTGTGGAATCTGACCCGCGCTTTGCAGGTGGATTTTGCGGGTCTGTTGGAAGGTACAAAAGCCAGTGACCAGATCGAGGTTTTGCGAAGCTCTGAGGTCCCAAGCATCGACAATATGGGGCAGAATTGCCGTATTCGTATCCTGTCCCCACCCGAAGAAGCCGGAGGTCACGAGGTTTACGATATTGAGTTCGACAAAGATGGGGCTTTGAACAGCCAGCCCCACGCCCGCGGAGCGCGCGAGCAGCTAACGGTGCTGGAAGGTTCGGTCAGGGTCACGTCGGGCACCGCCGTGTCAGACCTGAACCAAGGAGACACCGCGCGTTACGCCGCAGACATTGCGCATTCCATCGCTGCCAAAGGGCCCGCGCGGGTCTTTTTGATCGTGAAAAACGCATGAGCTCGGCAAATTTCCGCCTTCACGGATTTTTTTCCTTCATACTGTAATTCCCCTATTTGGGAAATTCATCCGCTATGTTAGATGTGCGACTCAGTTGAACGGAGGTCGCCATGGCAGATGCATTCCTGTCCCATATCACGGACACACTCGCGCAGATCGAATCCGAAGGTTTGTACAAGCGCGAACGAATGATCACCTCGCCTCAGGGCGGTGAAATTTCGGTGGGCGGCAAGCAGGTGATCAACCTGTGTGCCAATAATTATCTGGGTCTGGCCGATCATCCGGCGCTGATTGACACCGCAACAAACGCTATGGGGCCAAAAGGCTTTGGCATGGCCTCGGTTCGGTTCATCTGTGGCACGCAAGACATTCATCGCGAACTGGAGCAGAAGCTGGCCAAATTCCTGAACAAGGACGATGCGATCCTGTTTGCTGCCTGTTTTGATGCCAACGGGGGGCTGTTTGAGCCCTTATTAGGGCCTGAAGACGCGATTATCTCAGACAGGTTGAATCACGCCTCGATCATCGACGGGGTGCGGCTGTGCAAGGCAAAGCGCTATCGCTATTTGAACAATGACATGAACGACCTCGAAGCCTGGCTGAAACAGGCACGCGAGGACGGGGCGCGGCACATCATGATCGCAACCGATGGCGTGTTCTCGATGGATGGCTATCTGGCCAACCTGCCAAAGATTCGCGAACTGGCGGACAAGTACGACGCCATCGTTATGGTCGACGACTGCCACGCCACCGGTTTCATGGGGCCGAACGGCGCGGGTACGCCGGATCATTTTGGTGTCGACGTGGACATTCTGACGGGAACATTGGGCAAGGCACTTGGGGGGGCAATCGGCGGTTACATCGCCGGGCCGCAGCCAGTGATCGACCTGCTGCGGCAGCGGGCGCGGCCCTATCTGTTCTCAAATTCGCTGCCGCCCTCCATCGTCGCTGCTGGTCTGGAAGCCATTCGTCTGGTCGAAGAAGGCGGCATGCTGCGTGCCCAGTTGTTCGGCAACGCCAAATACTGGCGTGCGGGGCTGGAAAAGCTGGGCTTTGATCTGCTGCCCGGCGAACACCCGATTATCCCGGTCATGCTGGGCGAAGCAACGCTGGCGCAGGACATGGCGTCAAAGCTGTTTGACGAGGGCGTTTATGTCTCGGGCTTCTTCTTCCCTGTCGTTCCGCGCGGGCAAGCCCGTATCCGAACGCAAATGAATGCGGCTCTGACGAAGGATGAATTGGACCGCGCGCTGGCCGCCTTTGGTAAGGTCGGCAAAGAGTTGGGGGTGATCTGATGCGACCCAACACGATGAAAGCACTTGAGAAATCCAAGCCCGGGGAAGGGTTGTGGATGGTGCAGGCCCCGGTTCCTGAAATTGGCCCGGAAGAGGTCCTGATCAAAGTCAACAAGACGGGTATCTGCGGTACCGATATCCACATCTGGAACTGGGATGAATGGGCCTCTGCCACTGTGCCGGTTCCGATGATCACCGGCCACGAATTCGCCGGAGAGATCGTCGAGATCGGGCACAACGTGACCGGGCTTGAGATCGGTCAGCGGTGTTCCGGAGAGGGGCATCTGATCACCACCGACAGCCGTCAGAGCCGCGCGGGCAAATTCCACCTCGACCCCGGAACACGCGGGATCGGCGTGAATGAACAAGGGGCTTTTGCGCAATATCTGAAACTTCCCGCCTTCAACGTGGTGCCCTTGCCGGATGACATACCGGATGAAATCGGCGCCATCCTCGACCCGTTGGGGAATGCTGTTCATACAGCATTGAGCTTTGACCTGCTCGGAGAGGACGTTCTTATCACAGGCGCGGGCCCGATTGGCATCATGGCCGCGGCCGTCGCCCGCCATGCGGGTGCCAGGCATGTGGTGATCACGGACATCAATCCGGATCGCCTGAAACTGGCCGAGCATGTGGTGCCGACGCTGCGCACGGTTGATGTGTCCAAAGAAGACCTGCAGGACGTCATAGCCGAACTGGACATGAGAGAAGGCTTTGACGTTGGTCTCGAAATGTCTGGTTCTCAAGCTGCACTGGATCAGATGATTGAGGCATTGGTCATGGGCGGGAAGATCGCCTTGCTTGGGATTCCACCGGGCAAATCTCCGGTCGATTGGTCTCGCATCGTGTTCAAAGCGATCACCATAAAAG
>NZ_JBXWSB010000066.1:0-24953 GCF_059613205.1 Ruegeria sp. BHSB064 | reverse complement strand
CTAATGCGCTGTCAGGGTTGAAATTCAATGGATCCAAGAAGTCATCATCAACCCGGCGATAAAGCACGTCGATAGGTTTATAGCCTCTGGTGGTGCGCATGCAGACGCGTCCGTCGACAACCCGAAGATCGTGACCTTCGACCAATTCCACGGCCATTTGATCAGCGAGAAACGCATGTTCGTAATAGGCTGAGTTATAGATGCCGGGGGTTAACACCGCGACAGTGGGCTCTCCGTCTGCGCAAGCTGGCGCACAGGCCGCAAGAGACCGTCTCAGATTGCGGGGGTAGTCAGAAACATTCCGAACATTGGTCGCGCTGAAAAGTTCGGGGAACATCTTTAGCATCGTTTCCCGGTTCTCCAGCATATAGCTGACCCCGGATGGTGTTCGGGCATTGTCTTCCAGAACGAAAAATTCGTCTGGTCCGGTTCGCACCAGATCAACACCTACAATGTGCGTATAAACCTGTCCGGGCGGTGAGACACCAAGCATCTGCGGCAGGAACGCTTCGTTACCGGCAATCATCTCAGCCGGCACGCGCCCGGCCCGGACAATTTCCTGACGATGATAAATGTCATGTAAAAATGCGTTGATTGCCCGCACCCGCTGCTCGATACCGCGTTCCAACCGCTGCCATTCCCGCGCGGAAATGACTCGTGGTACGATATCAAACGGGATCAGACGTTCCTCGGCCTCGGCTTTGCCATATACGTTAAAAGTAATGCCCGTCAGCCTGAAAACTTCTTCGGCCTCGCGCTGTTTGGCCCTTAACCGAGCTGCGTCTTCAGCGTTGAACCAACGGCCAATTTCTTCATACGGACCTCTGAGCGATCCATCGCCGTTGATCATTTCATCAAAATACTCACTCATACCATAAGTCTCACGATCAACTCAGAATATTCAAGTTATTTGAGTTCGGTTGTCCGGAGCCTTCAGGCAAAGCGCTTAAAATTAAGGCATTTTGAGAAGTATGATGGCCTTGCCAACATAGCGCTGTTGGTGTCGTTAGCTCAGACCAGATTTATTGAACTGCGCTGAGCGGTGCCTGGTTTTTCCTGGCATCGGAACGTCCAATTTGGGCTCAGACCAGCCCAATACCCTCACAGCGCTTACGGGACACCAAGCACTCGGACAAAGACCATTCAAACCAACAGTAGTGTTCGGTTGTCAGCGTGGCGCTGATGTTTGGGCTTTGCCTAGGGGATTGGAGGGCTCAATATCCCAAAAGATCAACTTCCCGCTGTCACCCCAAAACGAAGAGCCTGGAACAAGGGCCGGATCGTCGACCAGAAAAGGCCACTGTTGCCGAAACACGTGTTGGCAATCCGCGCACGGCTCGAATTGGGCAGGAATCTGCACGATCTCACCCTGTTCAACGTGGCGATTGATGGCAAGCTTCGCGGACGCGACTTGGTGAAACTGTCTGTCAGCGATTTCGTCAGAGAGGGTCGCGCTCACGAGAGGGTGTCTGTGATCCAGACCAGACCTACGGCCGCACTGCAGAAGTGGTTCGGGTCCAAAGTTGTCAACAGCTCATACCAAAGCTGTCCCGCCCAAAGAGCAACAAATGAGATAGACGCGTGCCCTGTATGGCAACGTCCGCTTAAGCGTTTAGGTTCTGCCAAATGAGCCGTTGCCGGGAACAGGCAAAGATTGAAATAAGAAATCCGCTGCGGCATTGTCCGGCCTATGGAATTTCTGGACTTCGGACATAACCCTTGGTTGGTGGTGACATCGTTCGTTGTAGCGCTTGTTGCTGGCGCCACGGGATTGTCTTTGACGAGGGATTTGTCCGAAAAATCGCTGTCACAACGCAGGTTGGCCATCGCTTTGGGTGCCGTTGCTTTGGGTGGCGGGATATGGTCGATGCACTTCGTTGCTATGCTTGGCCTGAAGCTGCCCATCTTATTTTATTATGACGCAGCAATCACGCTCGCATCCGCGCTAATTGCGATCCTTATGGTAGCCTTGGCGCTTGTGCTGTTGCATTTCACTGAGCGTTCCAAAGGGATCATCATAGCTGCCGGAGCAATCGTAGGCGCCGGCATCTTGGCGATGCACTATGTCGGAATGGCAGGCATGCAGCTTTGCAAACCCGTCTATACCCTGCAGGGTGTGCTCGGGTCGTCGGTATTGGCTATTGTCCTTTGCATTCTCGCGATCGGCATTGCGTATAATGAGCGTTCCAACAGGACCATCGCGATCGGCACATTGTGTTTCGGCGTAGCTGTCTTTTCAGTGCATTTCCTGGCCATGGCGGGAACCAATTTTGTGGCCTTGCAAAACATCCGAGAATTTGGGCCCGTCATCAGCAACGAAGTCATGGCCGTTGGGGTGATCTTGTCGAGCTTTGTTATCTTCGGCGCATTTTTGTGGGTCGGCACAACTTATCTTGTGCCTAGGCAAGCCACAGATGTCCCGATGACGGACGCGGTCCAAGACGTAAGTCTACCAGACCAGACCCCGCCCATTCGCATCCCTTGTGAAAGAGACGGAGGCAAGGTCTTTATTGCCGCGCCAGACGTTGTGTTTGTCAGGGCAGATGGTCACTACACACAGGTCTACACGCGCACAGAAAAGTATTTTTGCGTCTGGCCGATCACTGAAGCGGTCAAACGGCTGGAGCCAATTGGTTTCTTGCGCGTGCATCGCAGCTATATCGTGAATCCCAACAAGGTCTCACGGTTTGAACGGACAAAAGACAAGGGACAATGCACCTTTGGTGAGGCCGATCTTCCCCCGGTGCCGGTTAGCCGTTCGAACCTGAAAGCAGCACTGACCGCCTTCGGGTAACGCGTGGCAACTCCGGCGGCGCAACTCGTGCGTCCTGAGGCGCATTTCGTGCAAAACTAGCGAAAACAAAGTGTTTTCCCGGGTCAATCACCCCATCTCGCGCGAGCCTTTCTAACAGCCAGAACAGTTGCTGCAGGGAGGAGAGGCAATGATTCCAGCTGCCTTTGAATACTATAGACCAAAGGATTTGGGGGAAGCTCTGTCCGTTTTAGTGGAGCATGGGGATGACGCACGCGTGCTCGCAGGGGGGCACAGTCTGATACCCATGATGAAGCTTCGCATGGCCGAAGTGCCACATCTGATCGACTTGCAGGATGTGAAGGGTTTGAGCGGTATCTCCATTGAGGGGGATAGCATCCGCATCGGCGCGATGACAACGCAACATGATATCATCGACAACGCTCAATTGGCGTTGGCTGCGCCGATCATGCGCGAGGCTTCATTGCAGATCGCTGACCCGCAAGTGCGCTACATGGGCACGGTTGGCGGCAATGTTGCCAACGGCGACCCAGGCAATGACATGCCGGGTTTGATGCAGTGCCTGGACGCGACCTTCACCTTGGTTGGGCCGGATGGTGAACGCAAAGTTGCGGCCCGCGATTTCTACGAAGCGGCCTATATGACTGATCGTGAGGATGAAGAGATCCTGACAGCGGTGGAGTTCGATGCGCCAAAGGGCGGTTACGCCTATGAAAAGCAAAAGCGCAAAATCGGCGACTACGCCACCGCGGCTACTGCGGTCCTTTTGACTAAAGAAGCTGGGGTTTGCACCTCGGCTTCCATCGCGATGACCAATCTGAGCGACACGCCAGTTCATTCTGAAGATGCTGGTGCTGCGCTTGTCGGCACGTCTGTGGATGATGCGGCAATCAAAGCGGCCGTGGACGCCATGTTGGGCGACATCGACCCCACACAGGACAACCGCGGTCCCATCGAATTCAAACGTCACGCAGCGGCGATTATCCTGCGCCGTGCGATCGAAAACGCCTGGGCCAGAGCCTGAGGAGAGAGATCATGTCAAAGAAGAAACATTTCACTCTAACCGTGAATGGCGAGGAGCAGGAGTTCCTGGCAGAACCGCGCGAACTGCTGATCCACACCCTGCGCGAACGGCTGCGCAAGACCGGTCCGCACATTGGCTGCGAGACCTCGCATTGCGGCGCTTGCACCGTGACCATGAACGGCAAATCGGTAAAGTCCTGTACCGTGTTCGTCGCGCAGGCTGACGGGGCCGAAATCACCACGATCGAAGGGCTTGGTAACCCAGACAGCCTGCACGTGTTGCAGGAAGCGTTCAAAGAACACCACGGGCTTCAATGCGGCTTCTGTACACCGGGTATGATCACCCGCGCATCCAAGCTTTTGGAAGAAAACCCGAATCCAACTGAGGAAGAGGTGCGCTTTGGCATGGCGGGTAACCTCTGCCGCTGTACCGGGTATCAGAACATCGTCAAATCTATCCTCGCCGCCGCGGCCGAGATGAACTCTGCGAAGGAGGCGGCACAATGAACAAGGAACTGACCCGCGAAGAACGCGCCGACGCGCTTGGAGGAATGGGTTGCAAACGTAAACGCGTTGAAGATGCCAGGTTCACCCAAGGCAAAGGCAATTATGTCGACGACATCAAACTGCCTGGCATGCTTCATGGTGATTTTGTGCGTTCGCCCTATGCCCACGCCAAAATCGTGTCGATCAATGCCGAGGCCGCGTTGGCGCTGGACGGCGTGATTGCCGTGCTGACGGCCGAAGACCTCGCGCCCCTTGGTCTGCACTGGATGCCGACGCTGGCGGGCGACAAACAGATGGTATTGGCTGACGGCAAAGTGCTCTTCCAAGGTCAGGAAGTGGCATTTGTGGTGGCAAAGGACCGTTATATTGCAGCTGATGCGGTGGAGCTGGTCGAAGTGGAGTATGAAGAACTCCCCGTTTTGACCGATCCCTACGCAGCATTGGAATCCGACGTGGTTCTTCGCGAAGACCTGATGGGCGAAGGTGGAGCGATTCCAGACGGGGCCCACGGCCCCCGCAAACACCCCAACCACATCTTTACGTGGGAAGTCGGCGAAAAGGATGCGACCGAGCAGGTAATGGGGGAAGCTGACGTGGTCGCTGAAGAGATGGTGTATTACCATCGCACGCACCCATGCCCGCTCGAAACCTGTGGCTGCGTGGCCTCAATGGATAAGGTCAACGGCAAGCTCACGCTGCATGGCACGTTCCAGGCGCCTCACGCTATCCGCACCGTGGTTAGCCTGATCTCGGGCATTGAAGAGCACAACATCCGCGTGATCTCGCCCGACATTGGCGGCGGCTTTGGCAATAAGGTTGGGGCCTACCCCGGTTATGTGTGCTCGGTCGTGGCATCGATTGTCACCGGCGTTCCGGTGAAATGGGTCGAGGACCGTATGGAAAACCTGATGACCACCGCCTTTGCCCGTGACTACTGGATGAAAGGTAAGATCAGCGCCACCAAAGAGGGTAAGATCACCGGTCTTTGGTGCCACACGACAGCAGACCACGGCGGTTTTGATGCTTGTGCCGACCCGACCAAGTTCCCGGCTGGGTTTATGAACATCTGCACCGGGTCATACGACATCCCGACCGCGTATTTGGCAGTGGACGGCGTCTACACCAACAAGGCGCCGGGCGGGGTCAGCTATCGCTGCTCTTTCCGTGTAACCGAAGCCGCCTATTTCATCGAACGCATGATCGAGGTTCTGGCGATAGAGCTGGACATGGACGCGGCTGAACTGCGCCGGATCAACTTCATCAAGAAAGAGCAGTTCCCCTATCAGTCCGCGCTTGGGTGGGAGTATGACTCGGGCGACTATCACACTGCTTGGGATAAGGCGCTAAAGGCTGTCGATTATGAAGGGCTGCGTGCAGAACAAGCTCAACGGGTCGAGGACTTCAAGGCGGGCAAAACCCGAAAGCTGATGGGTATCGGCCTGACGCATTTCACCGAAATCGTCGGTGCTGGACCCGTCAAGAACTGCGATATCCTCGGCCTTGGCATGTTCGACAGCTGTGAAATCCGCATCCACCCAACCGGCTCAGCGATCGCGCGCCTTGGCACCATCTCGCAAGGCCAGGGCCATGCCACGACCTTTGCGCAAATCCTCGCAACCGAGATCGGTCTGCCGGCAGACAGTATTACCATCGAAGAGGGTGATACGGATACTGCGCCCTACGGTCTTGGAACATACGGCTCACGCTCGACGCCGGTAGCCGGTGCCGCGACCGCGATGGCAGGACGTAAGATCCGCGCAAAGGCTCAGATGATCGCGGCCTACCTGCTGGAAGTGCACGACGATGATGTCGAATTCGACGTGGATCGTTTCGTGGTCAAAGGCGCGCCTGAAAAGTTTAAGACGATGAAGGAAATCGCCTTTGCCGCCTACAATCAGGCCATTCCGGGTATCGAGCCGGGTCTGGAAGCGGTCAGCTACTATGACCCGCCGAACATGACCTATCCCTTTGGCGCCTATGTCTGCGTGATGGACATCGATGTGGACACCGGTGTGACCGACATTCGCCGCTTCTATGCGCTGGATGACTGTGGCACCCGCATAAATCCGATGATCATCGAGGGCCAGGTGCACGGTGGTCTGACCGAGGCGCTGGCCGTCGCTCTGGGGCAAGAGATCGCCTATGACGAGATGGGCAACGTCAAGACCGGCACGCTGATGGACTTCTTCCTGCCGACCGCGTGGGAAGTGCCGAATTACGAGACCGATCACACGGTTACCCCCAGCCCGCACCACCCAATAGGTGCCAAGGGTGTCGGTGAAAGCCCCCATGTGGGCGGCGTGCCCTGTTTCTCCAACGCGGTGAATGATGCCTTCCGTGCCTTTGGCCTGCGTCACACACATATGCCGCACGATCACTGGCGGATCTGGAAGACAGCAAACGAACTGGGCCTTCACGGCTAAGCTTCTGGCGCGCGCAGCAGGGATGGCGGCGCGCGCCTTTTAAACCACTTGAGGCTCTGATGACCTGGACCGATCTCCAATCTGCACTTGCAGAACAGAACTACGTCGCGTCAGACGATCTGGCGGTGTCGCTGCATTTGGCTTTGTCATTGCACCGCCCTTTACTGCTGGAAGGTGCAGCGGGCGTGGGAAAAACCGAGGTTGCCCGAGTACTGGCCGCGGCCCAGAACACGCAATTGATCCGTCTGCAATGCTATGAAGGTTTGGACGCCTCTCAGGCAATCTATGAGTGGAATTACCAACGGCAACTGCTGGCGATCCGTGCGTCCTCTGAAGCAGGCGAGACCGGCAAGGCGGTCGAGGATCGGATATTCTCGCGCGAGTATTTGTTGGAGCGCCCCTTGCTGTCGGCGATCACGCAAGATGTTTCTCCGGTTTTGCTGATCGATGAAATTGACCGCGCGGACGAAGAGTTCGAAGCCTTCCTGCTCGAGATTCTCGCCGATTACCAAATCACCGTGCCGGAACTTGGCACCATCAAAGCCACCACCGTGCCAACAGTTATACTGACCTCGAACGGCACCCGCGAGTTGTCGGACGCGCTAAGGCGTCGCTGCCTTTTCGCTTACGTCGATTATCCCGATAAGACGACGGAACTCGCGATCCTAAAGGCCCGTTGTGCTGGGATTGAAGCGCTGCTGGCCGATCAAGTGATCGGGTTCGTCCAGGCGCTGCGCAAGGAAGAGCTGGAGAAAGTGCCCGGAATCGCGGAGACACTGGATTTTGCCGCCGCGCTCATGGGGTTAGGGATTGCCGATCTAACGGAAAACCCGGCGGACCTCCAAGCCACACTCACGACACTTTTGAAAACTCAGAGCGATCGCGCACATATCACCACCGAAGTCGCACAACGCATTGCGGGGAAGGCCGCATGACCCGCGTAACCCGATTTGCTGGCCGCGATCCCGGCGCCACCGCGCGCATGGCGGGGTTCCTGGCCCATTTGCGCGAGAATGGCCTGCGCCTTGGCGTGCAGGAAACCGAAGCGGCTTTGACGGCCTTGACCTATGTTGAGGCAGCCAACCCTGCAGAGGCGCGTTGTGCCCTCAAGGCGGTCTGCACGGGATGCAAGGACGACGCGCAGAGGTTTGGTTTGTTGTTCGACAGTTTCTGGATGGATGCCGGACGCGTGCGAACAAAGGTCATGCCGAAAATGTCGGCCCCTACCAAGGGTGATGACAGCGTACATTCGTCACGAAATGCCAAAGGAGAAGACGTTGGAGGCGCTGGCGAAGCGACAGCGCCGGACGGAGGTGACGGAGATGCCGAAAGCGATGGCGACGGCAAGCTGATCGCCACCGAGATGCGCAACCTGTCCCGGCGCGACTTACGTGATCTGGTACGGGCAGAAGAGATTGCCGAGGCCGAAGAGGTTGCCCGCCGCCTTGGACAAGCGCTGCGCGACCGCCGCTCCCGCCGCCGCATCGCGGCCCGTAAAGGGGACCGCCTGCATTTCCGCAAAACAATCCGGCGCAGCCTGGCAACTGGGGGCGAACCCATCCGACTCATCAAACGCAAACGCCCTGATCGTAGTCGTAAAATCGTAGCGCTATGCGATGTTTCCGGCTCCATGACTGTATATGCGCAAGTGTTCCTGGCCTTTTTGGCCGGCCTGATGCGTGGTGATCCAACCGCTGACGCATACCTGTTTCACACACACCTTGTGCGGATAACCGAAGCTTTACGCGACAAGGACGCGATGCGCGCCATCGGACGGATGTCCTTGATGGCGGATGGGTTCGGCGGGGGCTCCAAAATCGGGGAAAGCCTGGACCGTTTCGCGGCCACTTACGCGCGCCGTTTTGTCGATGGGCGTTCGGTCGTGATGATCCTCTCGGACGGCTATGACACCTCTTCTCCTGACCACATCGACGCTGCGTTGACCAAGTTGCGCAAACGCGGCTGCCGCATTCTTTGGCTGAACCCTCTCAAAAGGTGGCGCGATTATGCGCCCGTCGCAGCGGGCATGACGGCAGCATTGCCTCATTTGGACCGCTTTTACGCAGCCAACACGCTGGCGGACCTTGCCGCGCTGGAGAAGGAGCTGGTATCGCTATGACCCCCGCTGAGTTGTTTTCATCAGACCTGGCAGAAACAGCCCTGTCCCTGCGCGCCAAGGAACAACCTTTTGCCTTTGCCACAATCGTGCGCACAGCGGGAACCACTGCGGCCAAACCCGGCGCAAAGGCGATCATAGGTGCGGATGGCACTATCTTGCATGGGTTTCTTGGCGGCGGCTGCACCCGTGGCGCTGTAAGGCGAGCCACCTTGGAAGCCCTCGAAACCGGTGCGCCCAAGCTCGTGTCGGTCGCGCCGGAAGATTTTTTGAACGATATCGGCGTCAGTGCCGGAGCAATGGTGGAGGGCATATTCTATGCGCGCAACGGTTGTCCCTCTCGTGGTACCATCGACATCTTTATTGAGCCCTGTCTTCCCATGCCAGAGTTGACAGTACTCGGGAACTCGCCGGTCGCAGAGGCTTTGGCACAGATCGCACCACATTTTCACTGGTCTATCACACGTGCCTTGGATGGGGAGAATGCAGTTGGAAAGATGAGTGCGGTCGTCGTGGCGACGCAAGGGCAGGGCGATCTGGACGCCTTGCGCGACGCGCTTGCTTACGATGCAAACTATGTCGCCTTTGTAGGCAGTAAGAAGAAGTTCGCTGCCCTGTCTAAAAAGCTTTCTGAAGCCGGTGTGCCCGAGCTCACACTCGCGACCGTCTCAGCCCCAGCTGGTTTGGATATTGGTGCTGTCACGCCTGAAGAAATCGCGCTCTCTATTCTGGCCGAACTGGTCACCGTGCGCAGGGATTCTGTGGAAAGGAATCAAAATGCGTAAATTTTTCAATTTCTTATCTCGTGTTTTCAAGCCCTCCAAAGATCAGGCTGAGGTGCTTGCCACGATCAAATACCCCTGTTGCTGAACAAAGAAAGGAACCGCCATGGAACTGGCCGACGAAATTATCATCGATGCCCCGCGAGACGTGGTTTACGCGGCGCTGAACGACCCCGAAATCCTCAAACGCTGTATCCCCGGGTGCGAAGAGCTGATCAAGAAATCTGACACCGAACTTGAAGCCAAAGTAGTTGTCAAAGTTGGGCCAGTGAAAGCGAAATTCAGCGGAGATGTGGTCCTTAAAACAGACGGCGCGCCAGAGACGTTCTCACTGGATGGCCAAGGCAATGGTGGCGCAGCGGGCCATGCAAAAGGCGGCGCTGACGTAACTTTGACCGAAAATGGCAATCAGACCATTCTGCGCTACGAAGCCAAGGCCGTGATCGGCGGCAAGTTGGCGCAACTTGGGAGCCGTCTTATTCAGAGTACAGCGAAGAAACTTGCGGCCAAGTTCTTCAAGTCCTTTGCAGACGTCATGTCGGAAGAACCCGTTGCTTGATCTGCACGTTAATGAGCCTTGCCACCGTGGCTCTCAGCCCGCTTGTCTTTTTTTTAGCGGGCGATTACGCCTCTGTCTTACCTGGAGTGTTTTACGATCTAGATGATCGCTTGTTTGCGCGTAGCGCCGATAGCTTCAGATGCTGTGATCCATTTCCTCAGCAATGCAATATTTGTCCCGCTCGATTTGATCCGCGCTGGCCCTGAATGGACTTAGGGTTTCGTATCCAGGTTCGGATGCTCTTGCACAAACGTTTCAAAGTAATCGGCAAACGTGCTGACGATTGGCGGAAGTTGTTCGTACGGGGGGTAATAGAGTGTGAGCCATAGGGACGTAACGGTCCAGTCTGGCATGACCCGTTTAACTTCCCCGGTTTTTATCCCATTGCCGGTGATGAAGTCCGGCAGCACACAAATACCGTCCCCGGCAACCGCAAGAGCATAAAGGAAATCACCATTGTTGGAGATAATTTTCCCCCCTGCCTGCACCACCCTGTTGCCGCCAGGATGCGAGAGTTCCCAGGTTTCAGCGCTGCCTTGAGCGCTATATGACATCAGCACCTCCGGATTCAGATCATGCGGATGACCGGGCTCTGGAATGCGTTCAAACAGCGATGGAGCGGCAATCATGTGCCGGGGGACTTCGCACAGTTTGCGCCAGATTGTTGATTTGTCCGTCGGTGGGCCAGAGACGCGCACTGCAAGGTCGCAATTTTCCTCGATCACATCGAGCAGGGTATCGGTAAAATTGATCTCGACCGAAATATTCGGATAGGCCAGCCGAAACCCCGAGATCACTTGCGGTAGCAAGGTGACGCCGAGTGAAACAGGTGCGGTCAGTCTTAAGTGGCCCTTGTCGGGTTGATTGGCCCGCAGAAGACTGCGGGTAACGTCTTCAAACCCTTCCAACAGCGGTCGATAGCGGGCAAGTACAGTTGCTCCGGCGCTGGTGAGCGAGACTTGTCGTGTCGTGCGTACCAGAAGCTGTGTGCCCAAGTCTTTCTCAAGCTGCGCGATGATCCGCGTCACGGACGCGGGTGCGATGTTCAGTTCCCGGGCGGCCAGCGAGAAGCTTTTCAAGTCGGATACAGCGCGCAGAACGCGGATGGGTTTGAGCTCGATCATCTCCAATTTATAATTTCATTTTTGTCAATAATAAACCTACAATCATGTCTATTAACTTAAACAATATTCACGCCATCTTTGAAGCAAGTTGAACACTCGCCAAGGAGAGCAACATGATCAAAGATATCAAGGGGCTGCACCACGTCACGTCGATGGCTGCTAACGCCAGCACCAATAACGCTTTCTTCACCAACACTCTCGGCCTGCGCCGTGTAAAGAAAACGGTCAATTTCGATGCGCCCGAAGTTTACCACCTGTACTACGGGGATGAGGTTGGTACGCCGGGTTCCGTCATGACCTACTTTCCTTTTGGTCAGATGCCCAAAGGAAGCAGAGGTGCCGGAGAAGTTGGTGTCACTGAATTTGCGACCCCCAAGGGCGCTCTCAGGTTCTGGCAAGAACACCTTGCATCCAAAGGAGTGACCGGGCTGACCGAACACACAGCGTTTGGAGAAAAGCGTCTGTCCTTTGACGGCCCTGATGGCGACAGTTTTGCGTTGGTCGAGTCAGACCATCGTGGCCGGTCGGCCTGGACCCAGGGCGGCGTTCCCGATGAGGCTGGGATCCTTGGGTTTCGGGGCGCCCGGTTCTCGCTTAAGGATGTCGATGCGACAGGCGAACTTCTCAGCTTTATGGGATATCAGAAAGCTGAAACGGAAGGCACCGCTACAAGGTACGTGATCGAAGGGGGCAATGCCGCAGACACAATCGACCTGCAGCAACTGCCTTCAGGTACGCCAACCGCTGGTCAGGGCGCGGGGTCTGTACACCACATTGCCTTTGCAGTTGAGGACCGTGCCGCGCAACTGCGCGTTCGGCAGGCCTTGCTGGATACAGGCTATCAGGTGACTCCGGTCATCGACCGCGACTATTTCTGGGCGATCTACTTCCGCACGCCCGGCGGTGTGCTGTTTGAGATTGCCACGAACGAGCCCGGTTTTGACCGTGACGAAGATACGGCCCATCTGGGCGAGGCGCTTAAGCTGCCCACACGTTACGAGCCACATCGCAGCAAGATCGAAAGTCTTCTGCCCTCACTTGAACCATGATGACGGAGGTTGAGATGTCTAAAGATCTCTATCAGGCGCTGGTGCGGGCGCCGCAAGCTGCCCGTCCGCTGGTTTTTGCCTTTCACGGCACAGGAGGGGACGAGCATCAGCTTTTCGAACTGGCTGGCGAGCTTGTTGCCGGAGGTGGAGTGGTTTCACCGCGCGGTGATGTCTCTGAGATGGGCGCGGCGCGGTTTTTCCGCCGCGCCGCAGAAGGGGTTTATGACATGGAGGACCTTGCGCGCGCGACCGAAAAGATGATTGCGTTCATCGAAGCCCATTGCTCAGAGTATCCCGGCCACCCCGTCTATGGTTTCGGCTATTCGAACGGGGCGAATATGCTGGCGTCCGTCTTTCTAAAACGTCCGGACCTTTTCGAAGCGGTCGGGCTCTTGCATCCGATGGTGACGTGGGAACCCGAAGTAAATCCGCAGCTAAAGGGGCGGAAGGTTCTGGTGACGGCGGGCCGGCGCGATCCGATCACACCGCTGCCGATGTCGGAACGCCTGATCAAATGGTTGTCCGAGAATGGTGCCGTGGTCACATCCGACATTCATGAAGGCGGGCACGAATTGCGCAACTCCGAGCTGACGGCCCTAGCGGCCCACTTCAACGGGGATGTCAGCCTCGGCTGAATGATCAAGCAGCGCATTCAACGTAGACAACACGGCGGCTTCTTTGCGCGCCCAGGACATGAACTCATGGATATGCTCTTCACGCTCGCGCCCCGGGTGGCAACAAATGAAATAGTTGAACCCGGTCTCTACTACAGGACCGAATGGGCAGATCAGCCGACCGTCAGAAAGTGCCGAGTAAACCAGCAGCGATCCACACAGCGCTACACCCGCGCCTGCGATCGCGGCGTCGACAATCTGACCGCCCGGTGGTCTTTCGAACCGCATGGCTTTGGAAGGGTCTACCGCATTCGGGAGACCAGCGTGTTGGCTCCAAAGAACCCAGCTGGGAACCGATCCGGCCAGCATCGGCGTTGTGTCGTACAAAACCTGGGCGGCGTTAATGTCGGCCGGAGACCGTATACCAAATGTGTTCAGCACTGCCGGGCTGGCGACCACCAGCATCAGCTCACGGTGGAGCAACTGCGCATACCGGTCCGACGGCGCTTCGCTTGCATATCGGATCTCGATATCGGCCGTGGCGTGGGTTTTGTGGTCCGAGGGGTTTTCGGACTCGATGTGAACCTGAACGTCAGGGTGGTCCTTTGTAAACTTGTGAAGCCTGGGCAAAAGCCACTTACTGATCAGCGCATTGCTGGAGCTTATACGAAGTTTGGGCGCTTTCTTGGGTCGGACCTCGTCGACCACTTGGCGGATTTGCAGAAACGCTTCGCTGATCGTTGGCTGCAAGCGCTGTCCTTCAGGTGTCAGATGGATCGCGCGGGTCTTTCGCACAAACAAAGGCACTCCAAGGTCGGCTTCCAGCGCCTTTATCTGCTGGCTGACCGCGCCCGGCGTGACCGAAAGTTCATAGGCTGCTTCCTTGATCGATCCGCGCCGGGCCGCCGCCTCAAAGGCGCGCAAACTCAGCAAGGATGGCAATCGGGTCAGTGGCATGGCAGCTCAAATTTATAGTTTAGCCCAGCTAATGCATACCCGCAGAACTTCTGCTTTGTCGAGTTCAAACTACGCCCCACATCGTTACACAACAGAACCTGGAACTGAGTGAAATGATCACGATTTACCAAAAGGCCTTGCAAGGACGTGCACTGGACGGAGGGCTGGACAGCCTTCAAACAGCCTCGTGCCGTCGTTTTCAGCACCGAACCAACATGGGGCCTGCACGTCCAGAAAACTCAGTCGTCAAAGCAATCGCATCCAAATTCCAAGGAGGCCCAAAGTGACTTGGCAACCCTACCTTATTTCGCTCGCAGCGGGCCTAGGGATTGGGGTCATCTACGGCCTGATCGCAGTCCGCAGTCCGGCCCCGCCGATCATCGCCCTTTTGGGCCTCTTGGGCATGCTTGCCGGAGAAGCTGCCGTGCAATGGATCAGGGGCCATTCCGACGCCGTGTCGCAGGCCCTGCATCTGAAGTCTTTCGCCGTGACGAAGACGGACCAAATCACAGAACCCAGCAAAACCGAAACCCTTTGACCCCATCCAACCTCAACCAAGGAACGAACAATGTCCAAACTTGATGTCCTGACCCCAGAGAACAGCCAGATCATCTTCATCGACCATCAGCCGCAGATGGCGTTCGGTGTGCAGTCGATCGATCGTCAGACGCTGAAAAACAACACCGTTGCCCTGGCCAAAGCCGCCAAGATCTTTGACGTGCCCACAACCATCACCACGGTCGAAACAGACAGCTTTTCGGGGCACACCTATCCTGAACTTCTGGACGTTGATCCGCAGGCACCTTTGCTTGAGCGCACGTCCATGAACTCTTGGGACGACCAGAAAGTCCGCGATGCGCTGGCACGCGGGGCAGTTGAAGGCCGCAAGAAAATCGTGGTCTCGGGATTGTGGACTGAGGTCTGCAATATCACCTTCGCGCTGAGCTGCATGGCCGATACGGATTATGAAATCTACATGGTTGCGGACGCGTCGGGGGGTACGTCGGTTGATGCCCACAAATACGCAATGGACCGGATGGTTCAGGCCGGAGTCATCCCTGTGACCTGGCAGCAGGTTCTGCTGGAATGGCAGCGAGATTGGGCACGGCGCGACACATACGATGCTGTCATGGACCTGGTGCGCGAACACTCCGGTGCCTACGGCATGGGCGTGGATTACGCCTATACAATGGTCCACAAGGCCCCATCGCGCACCCGCCACGCCGGCCCGACGCTGGACGCGGTGCCTGCCGGCAAGGTCGCCGCAGAATAATCTGCCGCGCAACGCTCGCTCGGTCCTTTCATCCCTCCCCGTGAAACCGAGCGGGCGATTTTTCAGACCTTTCTCTTCTGTGCCCGTCCGACGGGCACCGACAAGTCCCGCTTTGCCAAAGGATTCAAACTATGGTCGCTCCAGACAAGATACTCTTCAACGGCAAGATCACGACAATGGATGCCGACATGCCCGAAGCTACAGCTGTGGCCATATCGGGGGATCAGATCACGGCTGTTGGTATAGACAAGGAGACACTCGGGCTTGCGGGCCCCGAGACCGAGACAATCGATCTGGGTGGCCAACGTGTGATCCCCGGTCTGATCGACAGCCACACGCATATCATTCGGCAAGGCAATAACTTCGCGATGGAGCTGCGCTGGGACCACGTTCCGTCGCTTGCCGATGGTCTGCGTATGCTGAAGGCTCAGGCGGAGCGTACACCTGCGGGTCAATGGATCCGTGTCGTAGGCGGCTGGTCGGTTGACCAATTCGCCGAAAAGCGGCTGCCAACGATTGATGAGATCAATGCGGTTGCGCCGGACGTGCCTGTCTACGTGTTGCACCTGTATGATCGCGCGTGGCTGAACAAAGCTGCCCTTCGCGCGATTGGCATCGACAAGCATTTCTACGAACCCTTTGTCTCGGGCCGTCTTGAGCGGGACAATCAGGGCAACCCGACCGGGTTGGCAATGGCGCGGCCCAATGCTCAGCCGCTTTATGCGCTGTTAGACATGGCACCCAAGCTGGATTTCGAGCAGCAGGTCACCTCGACCAAGCACTATTTCAAGGCGCTGAATGGCCTTGGATTGACCTCGGCTTTGGATTGCGCGGGTGGCTTCCTGAACTATCCCGATGACTACGGTGTCATCACCGAGTTGAACAAACGCGGCGAACAGACCGTGCGCATCGGCTATCAGCTATTTGCGCAGCGCCCGATGTTCGAACTGGACGACTTCAAACAGTGGAATGACATCGTCAAACCAGACGAAGGCGACGACTACCTGAAATGTGTGGGAGCGGGCGAGATGCTGGTCGCGTCGGCCTATGATTTCGAGGATTTCAGCTACCCACGCCCCGATCTGCCCAAGCGGATGGAAGGAGACCTCAGGCCAGTACTGGAGTTTCTGTTCGAAAACCGCTGGCCGATCCGCTTCCATTGTACTTACGAGGAAAGCGCCCATCGGTTGCTGAGCCTTATTGAAGAGGTCGGGCGCGACAAAGGGCTGGAAGAGCTGAACTGGATTTTCGATCACGGTGAGACGATTTCGGAATCCACCATGGAATGGGTTGCCCGGTTGGGTGGTGGTATCAGCTACCAAAACCGCATCGCCTTTCAGACCACGGCCTATCGTGATCGCTATGGCGAAGACGCCCTGCGCGGGGTTATGCCGGTCAAAAAGATGATGGCATCTGGTGTGCCTCTTGCCGCTGGCACGGACGCCACGCGGGTGTCTTCATATAATCCGTGGCTGGCCATTCACTGGGCCGTATCGGGCAAGGGCCGCGGTGGAGACGTTATCTGGAGCGCCGCGAACCGTTTGGATCGGCACGATGCGCTGCGTCATTGGACAGCCGCAGGGGCTTGGTTCAGCCGGGAAGACGGCAAGAAGGGTCAGATCAAAGCAGGTCAATGGGCGGATATCGCCGTGCTCGACCGGGATTATTTCGCAATCGCCGAGGACGAAATCACCGAGATCGAGGCCGATCTGACGCTAACTGGCGGCAAGATCGTGCACGCCAAGGCTCGTTTTGCAGCTCATGCGCCAGCCCCCTTGCCAGAGCTTCCCGATTGGTCACCTGTGCCGATCTTTGGTGCGCCGGGGGCGTCGGCGCAGGGTTCGGGCAGCCTTGCGGCTGAATAACGGCAGGTGTCCCAAGACCTCAGGAGATTTCCCATGTTGGACGACCAAAAGCTAAAAATCACCTACAGCGAAAGCGACACAAAAGCTCGGTACGGCGCTTCGGTGTCCGGGATCGTGAGTGAGGCGGAACTGACACTGTCTAAGGTCACGCCCAGCCTTGTCATCGCCGATCATACGTTTGTCCCGGATGAGCTGCGTGGCCGTGGCTTGGCCCGTTTACTGGCAGCGCAGCTTGTGGCGGATGCCCGCGAAAAGGGTCAGCGCATCGTCCCGCTGTGCCCATTCCTGCGGTCCTACGCAGAAAGAAATCGCGAGGAGTTGGCTGATGTCATCCAGTGGTAGTGTAGCAAAGTCTGCACCTGCCGTGTCAGGCTCGGCTTGGGCACCATTCGGCTACCGCGCGTTTGCGCTTCTTTGGGTTGCGACACTCATCTCTAACGTCGGCACCTGGATGCACGATGTGGGTGCGGGTTGGCTGATGACAACGCTCAACTCATCCCCAGCGGTGGTTTCACTGGTGCAGGCCGCAACAACCCTTCCGGTCTTTGTTTTTGCCTTGTACGCCGGAACGCTCGCGGATCGGCTTGATAAACGCAAATTGCTGATCACGGTGAATGTGGTGTTGCTGGTGCTGGTTTCGATTCTGACTGTGCTGGTTCAGCTTGAACTGGTAACACCTACGCTCCTGATCCTGTTCACATTGGCAATCGGAACTGGCACCGCCTTCATGGCTCCGGCCTGGCAAGCAATCGTGCCAACTCTGGTGCCGCGCGATGCGCTGCAGCCAGCCATTGCGCTGAATTCAATGGGCATCAACATCAGCCGTGCTATTGGCCCTGCCTTGGCGGGCGTTCTGATTGCATCGGTCAGTCTGGCGGCCCCGTTTGCGGTCAACGCCGTCAGCTACCTTGTGATCATCGGCGCTTTGTTGCTGTGGAAACATGAAGGGGGTGTTTCAAAAACTTCTCAGCCCGTCTTCAACGCGATGATGACCGGTATGCGGCATGTCGCGCATAATGCAGCGCTGAAAGCAACGCTGATCCGGTCCTTCGCCTTCTTCATCTTTGCTTCGGCCTATTGGGCACTGCTACCGCTGGTCGTGCGGACCATCGAAGGTGGTGGAGCCACGCTTTATGGTCTGTTGCTGACCTTGATCGGCACTGGGGCTGTTGCGGGTGCTTTGACCCTGCCAAAGTTTCGGGCGCAGCTTGATGCCAGCACCACTGCCGCAGCGGGCACTGTTGGTACGGCGGTCGCAATGGCAGTTTTGGCAACGGCATCAACGCCGCCGATGACCTATGTCGCCGCGCTGCTCGGTGGCTTTAGCTGGATCGCGGTTCTGACGACATTCAACGTGTCGGCACAAACCGCGCTGCCCAATTGGGTCAGGGCGCGCGGGTTGGCCGTAAACCTGATGGTATTCTTCGGGTCCATGGCGTTCGGATCGGCACTGTGGGGGCAGGTTGCCACCGCGACCTCTGTTTCAGCAACGCTGCTGATCGCAGCAAGCGGTCTGATCGTTGGCTTAATAGCAACGCGCAAATGCCAGCTGGGACAAGGGGAAGATCTGGACCTGACACCCTCGATGCATTGGCCCGCGCCACAAGTTGCTTTGGAAGAAGACGGTTTGGGATCCCGCGGACCGGTCATGGTCGAAGTCGAGTATCGCATCCGCCCCGGAGACGAAGCCGCATTCCTGTCCGCGATCCAGGAATGGTCGGGCGAACGCTGGCGCGATGGCGCCTATGATTGGCGTGTCTTCCAAAGTGCCGAAGACCCCGAGCTATGGGTCGAGGCCTTCATGGTTTCGTCCTGGGAAGAACATCTGGCTCAGCACGCTCGGGTGTCACGGCAGGATCAGGATGTTCAAAAGACCGTCGCTGCTTTCGACACCAGAGAAAGCGGACCCGTCGTCCGCCATCTGATTGCGCCATGATGAGAGTGTTTGAAATGCTGTGCCCATCCACCTCAAAATGGCGCGGTTTGCCGGTCATGCTTCTTGCAGCTTTGTTCGGATTTCACGGGCCTGACTGCGCGTCTGCTGGAGACCTGGGGTTTGAAGGTCATATCGAAGCAGTTGATCGGTCGGACGTCTACAGCCGCGCAGAAGGCATTGTCGAAGAGGTACTTGTCGCCCAAGGCGATTATGTGGAGGCAGGCACTCCACTGCTGCAGCTGCGAAATGATCTGGAAAAACTGGCGGTTGATGCCGCGATTGCAGAGCTGGCCAAAGCCGAGGCTTTGCTGGATCAAGCGCGCGATAAAATGGAACGCGCCGCTCAGTTGTCCACGCGAGGAACAGCAACAGAAGTCGCGTTGTTCGAAGCGGAAACCAACCTTGCATTAGCTGAGGCCGAAACCGCGTTGGCCGAAACAGAGTTGAAGATCGCGCAAACGAATTATGACGACACGCTCATACGCGCGCCGATCTCTGGCCATGTTGAAGATCCACAGGTCGGGCCGGGGTCACTGGTCGAGTTCAGTTCTGGCGACCCGCCCTTGTTTCAGATCGTGAACATTGACCGCCTGCGCGTTGTTTTCGAGATCCCTTACGCCCACTGGGTCGCGGAGATGAGCGGGAATGACGCGCGTGCAGGCGCATCTTCGGATTTGGCCCAGTTTCGCTTCGTGTCGGAAACTGGCGCGGTATTGCAAAAGCCATTCACGCAAACTGGTTCGGCCGTTTGGGTGGACGACAAAAACGGCAAAATCCGGGTGTGGGCGGAATTGGAGAACCCAAATCCGGCTTTGCTGCCGGGATTGAAAGTTCGTGTCACGCCCGTGTTCCCTTCGGGCACCGGGGTCCGGCAAAACCACTCCATGGTCAGGCCATGACGAAACCCACTCCACACGACCCCATCAACATCAGGCATCACAAGGACGGTTCCAAATGATCAAATTCGAATTGAACGGCCGACCCGTAGAGGTTGATAACCCCCCCGACGAAATGCTGCTGCTGGTCCTTCGGGACACACTCAAACTGAAGGGCACGAAATACGGATGCGGTGCTGCCATGTGTGGGGCCTGCACTGTGCATGTGGATGGTGTGGCGTCATTCGCTTGTCAGATGTCGATCAGCGATGTGGAAGACGCGCAGGTCACGACGATCGAAGGGTTGTCCGAAGATGGCTCGCACCCTGTTCAAAAGGCTTGGATTACTGAAGAGGTCGCACAATGCGGCTATTGCCAGTCGGGCCAGATCATGCGCGCGGTGGCACTTCTGGCGGACAATCCATCCCCGACACGACAGGAAATCGTCGATGAGATGAGCGCGAACCTTTGTCGCTGCGGAACCTACAACCGCATTTTCAAAGCCATCGAACGCGCAGCCCAGGAGGTTTGAGATGACCATGACCGTGAACCGCCGTGGGTTTCTACAAGGTGCTGCTGGCCTTACGTTCTTCATTGGAGCGGGCGGGCTGTCATCGGTCCGCTCTGAGGCCGCAGGTGGAACGCTGGATGTCAATCATTGGTTGACGATCCGGTCCGACGGAAGCATCCGTATCGTGTTCCCTTCGACTGAAATGGGACAGAGCAGCTATTCCACACTGCCGCAGATCCTCGCTGAGGAATTGGATGCAGCATGGGACGACGTTGAGATCGAACAGTTGAACGCTGATGATCGGCGCTTTGGAAATCAGCTGTTTGGCGGTGTTTTGTATACAGCGGGCAGCACTGGAACGCAGTTCTACTTTGACCCGATGCGTAAGGCAGGCGCGCAGGCCCGCGACGTGTTGCTGCAAATCGCAGCGCGTGAATGGAGTGTGGACAAAGCCAGCCTCAGGACCGAACCAAGCGTTGTTTTGGGCCCGGATGGCCAACAGGCAGGGTATGGTGAACTTGCGGCGCTCGGTTCAAGGGATGTGACGGTACCAGACGCTGAAACTGTGCCTCTGAAAGACCCATCCGCGTTTCGGATTATCGGGCAAGATCTGCCGCGTCGCGACGTTCCGGCCAAAAGCACAGGTCAGGCCGAATACGCGATCGATGTGGATGTGCCCAATATGGCCTATGCTGCTGTTCTGCGCGCACCAGTCGAGGACGAGGTACCGCTTTCCATCAATGACGTGGCCGCACGCGAGGTACCGGGCGTCATCGATATCGTGACCGTACCCGACGGTGTCGCCGTCGTCGCGGAAAGCCTGTGGTCTGCCTTGGGGGCACGGGGTTTGCTTGAGGTCGAATGGTCCACCACCTCACCGTTCCGGACCTCAAACAGCGAAGAGACGCTCGCCGAATACGCCGCCGCTGTCAGTGATCCTGAAGCTTCGGGTGCAACCTGGGCCGAGAAAGGAGACGCCCCTTCTGCTATTGGCAAGGCTGACCGGCAGTTCTCGCAGCTTTACCTGTCGGACTATGCCTACCACGCTCAGATTGAGCCGATGGCGGCTGTTGCTAACGTGGATGCGGGCGGGCAGGGGGCCGAGGTTTGGGCGGGCACACAAACGCAATCGTGGACTGCGCGCACGGTGTCCGAAGTGCTGGGCATTCCTGTCGAAAACGTTCGTCTAAACATGATGACAATGGGCGGCGGCTTTGGTCGACGTACGGCCCTGATGCAGAACTATGTGCGCGATGCGGTGCTGTGTTCCAAGGCCGTTGGTCGACCTGTCAAAGTGATCTGGCCGCGTGAAGACGACGTAAAGCAGGGGACTTTCCGCCCCGCTGCGGCCCAAAAGCTTGAGGCAGGTCTGACCGCGGACGGAAAACTGGACGGGTGGTATCACAAGGTCGCTACGCCGACGGTGATCGGTTTTTTCAATCCGCTACGCTGGGATGCGGTGAACCCGAACGATGTGATCTCAATGCGGGGTGCGGAGAGCAAGTTTTATGGGATCAAGGATTTCCGCGCTGATCACTTGATCATGGACAGGCACGCGCGCCTGGCCCCTTATCGCGGTATTGGTGCGTCCTATACCGCCTTTGCGGCAGAGTGTTTCATGGATGAACTGGCGGAACAGGCCGGACGGGACCCGTTGGAGTTCCGGCTGGATCTTGTTTCTGAAAACCCGCGGGGGCGACACCTGCTTGAGAAGGTGACCGAAATGTCCGATTGGCACAATCGGGGTGATCGAAACTTAGGTCTGTCCTTCGCTGGCTACAGCTCATCCATGGCCGCAGGTGTGGCGGAAGTTGAAGTCGACGCGGACAGCGGAGAGATCCAGATCACCAACTTCTGGGCCGCGATAGATGCGGGCCTGATCGTTACGCCGGACAACGCACTCAATCAGATCGAAGGTGGCATCGTATTTGGTATCTCAATGGCTCTTTCCGAAAAGATCGACATCGAAAACGGCGAGGTCGTGCAAAACAACTTCTGGGACTACGAGATCACACGCGCGTCGCAGATGCCGGAAATCGAGATCTACGTCGCAGAGGTCGATGCGCCGCCTGTTGGTGTCGGCGAGGTTGGCACTCCGATGGTGCCTGCGGCCATTGCTAACGCGTTCTACGCCGCACAAGGCAAGCGCTTGCGCCACATGCCGTTTACACCGGATCGTGTGGTGGCTGCATTGGGCAGCTAGTTCCGGTTTAAAACCCAAGTATCTCACGCGCCTGGTTGGCTGTCGCAACCGGGCGCTCGTACTGGGCACAGATTTCGGCGGTGCGCGTTACAAGCGCTGCGTTTGAAGGTGCAAGCGTATTGCGATCCAGTCGTACGTTATCTTCAAGGCCGGTTCGTGCATGGCCACCAGACGAAATTGCCCAGTGGTTAAGAACCTGTTGCTGCGCGCCAATGCCCGCAGCGCACCACGGCGCACCCGGAAACACCCGATTGACTGTTTTCACATAAAAGTCAAAGACTTCGCGATCAGCAGGCATTGCGTTTTTGACGCCCATCACAAATTGCACATAAGGCGTATCCTTGATTTGCCCTTTCTTGTGCATCTCGGCCGCTTTCAGGATATGGCTTAGGTCGAAGGCTTCGATCTCTGGTTTGACGTCATAAGTCACCATCTCGGCTGCCAGCCAATCGACCAGATCAGGTGGATTTTCATACACGCGCGTGGGAAAGTTGTTTGACCCCACTGACAATGAGGCCATGTCAGGCCGCAGCGGCAACATGCCGCCGCGCGTCTTGCCCGCGCCGGACCGCCCGCCTGTCGAAAACTGGATGATCATGCCGGGGCAGTGTTGCTCTAACCCTTCTTTCAATCTCGCGAATTTTTCAGGATCGCTCGACGGTGTCTCATCGTCATTTCGAACATGCGCATGGCAGATCGTCGCCCCTGCCTCAAAAGCTGCCTGTGTGCTTTCGACTTGTTCCTCGACGGTTATGGGCACAGCCGGGTTGTTTGCCTTGGTTGGTAAAGACCCGGTGATCGCGACGCAAATGATACAAGGCTCTGCCATGTCACGCCTCTTTGGGGGCAAGAACGAAATCGAATTCGACGTCCCAATAAGGACCCTCGAAGCCAACTTTCGCAGATCGTGCCGGATCATCGACACGGTTGAATTCGGCGATCAGGCTTTCTTTGACCCCAAATACCGCATCCGAATTGATGTATTGATCATCGGGATCGAAGATATGAGTGGTCAGGTCGTCGTAGCCGGGTTTGGAAACGATGTAGTGTAGGTGCGCTGGTCGGTACGGGTGGCGACCAAGACGCTTCAACAGATCGCCGACCGGCCCGTCATCCGGGATTGGGTAATTCTTGGGTCGGACGGCTTTGAACCAGTACGCGCCGTCCGCTCCGGTGGTGAAGACGCCGCGCAGGTTGAAATCGGGCTGAATACCCTTCTGTTGAACGTCGTAAAAGCCGTCATCATTAGCCTGCCAGACGTCAATCTTGACGCCTTCCAACGGGTTGCCGTCTACGTCAGTGACACGACCCCGCACCACCATATCCTCACCCTTTTGGTCGAGACAAATGTTGTGTCCCATCTCGTATTCCGGGGCGCCGCCTACGTGGAAGGGACCCAGCACGGTGTTCTCGGAGGCCCCAGTTGGGCGACGAGAATTCACGGCATCGACCAACATCGAAACGCCTAGAACGTCGGACAACAGAATATACTCCTGCCGCCAGTCGTCGCACATGTGCCCAACCTTGGTCAGGAACATGATCGCCTCGAACCATTCCTGCTGCGTTGGTTCGATTTCCTTCACGGCTTCATGGAGCTTACGGGTGATGACATCCATCACCTGCTTCAGCCGTTCGCTTTCTGCATTTTTGTTCCGTGCCGTGACGACCTCGGCCGAGTTTTCCTCGGTGAAGTATCCCATCTCATGCGAGTCCATTTTGGCCTCCTGACTTGTGTAAGTTTGCTCCGGATTGGCTCATCGCGAAAGCACCGTGGTCAAAGCACGGCGCAGTTCGGCTTCGGCATCCGAAGCCATTTCGGCTGAGCGCCATGCCACATGTTGATCAGGACGGACCAACAAACAGCCCGTATCTGAAATCTCGGAAGCGCGCGCCCAATCCCCGGTGTGGTCAACATACGTCTGGCGCGGACCGATGATGTGACAGCGAATGGGCATGCCCAGCTCTTTCGAGACGGCCTCGGCCGCAGTTACCCAAGCCTCGCCACCAATTCCGGTCAACACGGTGAATTCTCCACGACCGCATAAATCCAGCGTCGAATGTTTGTTCCCGGTGTCATGATCGAACACCCACACATGTGGAATACGCGCGCCGGGCCAAGTTGTCGGCTGGTAGTGCAGTTCAGCATCCTGATCAAAACCGGGATTGGGTTGACCATCCGTTTCAATCGCACAGGAGTCGTAGCGTTGGTTCATTTCGACGCCATGCGCATCGAACTCATATTTCTTGAAGGCAATCGCCTCGCGAATGGCCTGTCTTTGTGCCGCAGCTTCAGGTGTTGATCCCGAGCGGGCCTCAAGGTTGCTTTGCATGACCTCAGGGTCTACGCCTTCAGCCATTCCGAG
>NZ_JBXWSB010000065.1:0-25994 GCF_059613205.1 Ruegeria sp. BHSB064 | reverse complement strand
GCGCAGGCGCTGTCGGATCAGCTGATCAAGGGTGGTCTGGACACCGTGACCCACGGCACCGACACCCATGTGGTGCTGGTCGACCTGCGCCCCAAAGGCGTGAAGGGCAATGCGACCGAGAAGGCTCTGGGCCGGGCGCATATCACCTGCAACAAGAACGGCGTGCCGTTTGACCCCGAAAAGCCGACCGTAACCAGCGGCATCCGTCTGGGCTCGCCCGCCGGCACCACCCGCGGCTTTGGCGAGACCGAATTCCGCCAGATCGCCGACTGGATCATCGAAGTGGTCGACGGCCTGGCCGCCAACGGCGAAGACGGCAACGGCGCTGTCGAAGCCAAGGTCAAAGCCGAAGTCGCAGAGCTCTGCGCACGCTTCCCGATCTACCCGAACTTGTAAGCGGTAAAAAACAAATGATAACGGCGCCTCAGAGGCGCCGTTTTTCTTGTTAAGGCTCAGACCGAACTCTACGGCCTGGACGGATAGGATCAGACCTCGCCCTCGGCCTCTTTCAAAGCATCTTCAAGCAGTTTCTCATTTCGCGCCTCTTCGATCCTGTTGATGCGATCCTCGGCCGAGCGGCTGTCAAAGCGGTATTTCACAACGTTGATCAGACTGAGTGTAAGCAAGACAATGCCCATACCCCAGTATCCCTTAGTGGCCAGCGGCACGTCAGTGGACAAGTACAAAGAGATGCCCAGCAACAGATAAGCCACAGCCACGCCAGCACCGTTCAGCATCAGGATCAGGTTGTTTTCACCACGATTGGTCATTTGAAGTCTCCTTATTCAATATACAGGTTCGTTAGTTTCAGGATTGAGCCTTAAGGCGGCGCAGAACATCCGCTGCGCTAGAGCGGGTTTTTGGCCCATACCCGGCCTCTTCCATCCGTTGAGCCACGGTGCTGTGATCCAAGCCCGCGTCGATCTCGCGCAGGATTTCGGATTGTTCAAACGGGTCATCCTGAGACATCACTCGGGCGATCAGCTCTTCTGCCTCTTCCGCCGGGCTTGTGCCACCCAGATGACGGTTCAGCCGTTTTTGCAGCCCCTGCTCTCGTTTCACCGCACGCGCCGAGATTGCGCCCTGCTTGAGATCCAGAATACGGCGGTTGGCCGTCTGCACCGAGTGGCGCAGTTGCAAGATACGCGCCTCAAGCCGGTCGACGGTTTGCTGGCGCAACGCCATTTCGTTTTCCAAATCCGCAACCGCCTGCGCCGCGCTTTGAACAAGATCCTGCTGATCATCTGCCAGCGCCTGACGGGTCCTTTCCATCAAATCCTGGATGCGGGCCTGCAAGGTTTCGATTTGGCGGGTTTCACTGCGTTGCTTTTGAATCAGGCTGGCAAGCGTCAACTTGGCGGCCTTCAGGTTTTGGTCGGCCTCCCGGATTTTCTGGTCAATCAGCTCAATTGAAAAACTATCGCGCAGCCTGTCTTCGGCCCGGGCATTTGCACCACTCATCAGGGTCTTCAATGTATTGAACATGTGATCCTCCAAATTCATGAACATCGTTCACATTTCGGAGATAGCAATTTCGTGAACAGCGTTCAAGTATTTTTTTGAACGGCGTTCAGGAAACTATTTGTTTCCAATTCGTGAAAGAACCTGCGCGATCATGCGTTCAATCTGTTCAGGCGGCACGCCCGAGATACGGTTCTCTAGCCCAAGGGTGACGATTCCGTGCACCGATGAGAACAGCGCCCGTGTCATCAAATCCATCTCGACTCGATCCAATTCGGGGAACAATTCGCTGACAGGTTCGGCGATAAAGGAAAACAGGTCTTTCAACGCGTTGCGATACCAATCGGGTACTGAGCCATCATTCGGCATCTGCAGGTCAAATAAAGCCCGCCACAGATTGGCATTTTTGTCGGCGAAATGCAGGTAGGCCGTGCTCATGACAATCAGGCGCTGCACCGGTGGCTCACTGCCGTCAAAAGACGTTCCGACCGCTTGCCCAAGACGTTTGAACGTGCGCCCGTTCACAGCCATGACAATCGCGTTCAGGTCTTCAAACACGTTATATATGGCACCCAAAGCGCATCCAGCATCTTTGGCCAGATCGCGCGCACGAAGGTCGCTCAGACCGTGTTGATCGATGCGTATCTCGGCCGCCTCAACCAGTTTTTCGCGCAACTGCTCTCGCCGGATTTGTGCTTTGGTTGACATTGCGCCCTCAGAGATTGAACCACGTTCAGATCCATGCGCATAATCCGGAAACCAAGGTCAGATCAAGCCACGCCACAACAGAAAAACCAGCAGCAGTGTCGTCAGTGCCAGCAAGTTAAAGGCCAACCCACCCAGCATCCCAAGGAACCAGCCCCATCTGCGGTCGGCCAGATTGATCGCGCTGAGATGTCCTTGCACGACATCTGACGCACGGATCAGTTTGGGTGTGTCCAGTACCTGCCTCAGTTTGGGATGCGCGGCCATCGCCTCGGACCGCGCCAGCACCATGGCTTGTTTGTAAACACGTCGCGGCAGGCGTCGCTTGGCTTTTCGGATCGACGCCTCAAGCGTTTTGTCCCGCACGCCAAGCTTGGCCCGCAACAAGGCTACGGTCTCGGCTATCCGGGTTTGAATGTCTGTGTCCTGCGACATGGGACCTCCTGCGGACCTCCTGCCGCGGCAATCTAGCGTGTGGTTCAAAGACCTACAATGGGGCTGGTCGTCTGCAGTCCGCGCGGGTATCACTCGGGACATGCTGAATACAATTGTACATGGCGAACCGACCGCCCTTCCGCCACTTATCATTGCACATGGCCTGTATGGATCCGCTCGCAACTGGGGTGTGATTGCCAAACGGCTTTCAGACGAACGGCAGGTCGTGGCGGTGGATATGCGCAATCACGCCCGCAGCATGTGGGACCCTCAGCATGACTATCCACATCTGGCGCAGGATATCGCCGAAGTGATCGAACAGTTCGGCGGCGTGGCCGATGTGCTGGGGCATTCGATGGGGGGAAAGGCCGCGATGACGCTGGCGCTGCATCACGGGTCCTTAGTGAACAAGCTGGTGGTCGCAGACATTGCGCCAGTTAAATACACGCACAGTCAGATCCAGTTCATCGAGGCCATGCGGGCGGTTGACTTTTCACGCATCGAACGCCGGTCAGACGCTGAACAACAGCTTGCCGAGCAGGGCGTCGAGAAGGCCCTTCAGAGCTTTTTTACCCAGTCTCTGGATATCAACGGGAAACGCTGGTTGCTTAATCTGGATGTATTGGCGGACCAGATGCCAAATATCATGGGTTTTCCCGATCTGGATGGCTCGTGGAACGGGCCTGCGCTGTTTTTGTCCGGTGGTGCCTCAGATTACGTTCTGCCAGTGCATCGTGACAAAATCCGCGCGCTGTTTCCCAGCGCACGGTTTGCAAAAATCCCCGGAGCCGGTCATTGGTTGCACGCCGAGAAACCGCGCGAGTTTGAAGCGGCCGTCAGAACGTTTCTGAACGCTTGATCATGCGCCCTGATACAGCCGCTTTGCGACCATCCAGGACGCGGGCGCAGCAAGCACGGCCCCTGCTGCTGCGGCACCAACAATTGCACTGAGCGAAACCATATCGGCAGACAAAACGGCGATCACAGCCGAGCCCGACAGGGCAGTTGCGATCAGTGAATACAGCATAGCGGCAAGGCGAAACATGGCCGGACTTCCTTTTGGTAACTTCCGGCCAAACATCACACGATTCGAATGTGTTTCGCTTTGATTTGGGTCAGATGCGAAACGCCCGTATGTCAGGCGCTTACAAGCTCGCCGCCCCCGTTCACCCAATCCACCAAGCCGCCAAGGTTGTAGACCTGCTGATATCCCATGTCTTTCAGCAGCTTGCCAGCCAAAGCCGCGCGCCCACCCGAAGCGCAATGCAAGATGATAGGGCGGTCTTTGCGCAGTTCCGGGTCGTGGGATTGCAGCGTGTCATCTGCCCGGAACTCCAGCATCCCGCGCGGGATATGATGCGCCCCGGCAGCACGGCCGGTGGCTTGCAATTCCGATGCATCCCGAATGTCCAGAAGAAGCCCGCCCTGCTCTAGAATGGTCTTCGCCTGCGCTGTATCAATCCGCGCAACCACCGCATTTGCGGCCTCCATCATGTCTTTGACCGTTACCGGCATAAGTGTACTCCTTCACCTGTTCCAGCAAAGGGTAACATGCAAAAATTGGAAGGTGTAGCCGTGACCTCAATGCTCACGAAACGCACGAGACATGCTGTCTGACACTGGTTTCGCGATATAGGCGGCAAAGGTCCTCTCTTCGGTCTGGATCATGATTTCAGCGGGCATCCCGGGCGTTGGGATAAAGCCGCTGACACGTTGAAGTTCATCCGGTGTCAGGGAAATGCGCGCGAGGTACACTTCTTGCGGGCTGCCTGTGGTCTGTTCGGGCAAAGCATCAGCAGAAATATAGAAAACCTCTCCATACAGCACAGGGGTCGTGCGCTGGTTCAAGGCGATCAGACGCACCGAGGCTGTCTGCCCTGTGATCACGCTGTCGATTTCCGTGCGGGGAATCTGCGCTTCGATGATCAGCGGGGCATCGGCTGGCAGGATCTCGGCAATCGGTTCGCCGGTTTCAATAACACCACCCGGCGTGTGGTAGTGCAGCCGCACGACCGTACCGGAAACTGGGGCCCGGACAACCGCCCGGTCCAGAACGCTGCGGGCCTGACGGGATTTTTCACGCACGCTTTCCAAATCGGCTTCAATCACGCCCAGTTCGTCCAGCGCAGCTTCGCGATAGGCAGACCGAGTGCGCATGATCTGTTCTTCGTATTTCAGCAGCATTTGGTTGATTTCCGCGGCCTCGGCCTGCAAGCGCGCTTGTTGACCTTCAGCCTCGGCCTGAACGCGGCGGATCGTGTTGAGCTCGCCCTTGCGGACCAAGCCTTTCTCATAAAGCTGGCTTTTGGCCTCATATTCCTCCTGCAAGATCTCAGCGCGCCGCACCATACTGTCCAGCTGAGCTTCAAACCCACTGGATCGGATTTTCAGCGCCTCCATGTTCCGCTCAAGCAATGCGACATCATTCAGCAACGTCTTGCGCGACACATCAAAGCTGAGCTTTTGCCCATCGAGAATAGCCATGACCTCGACATCATCGGATGCCTCAAGCAGATCAGGTGAAAAGACAAGGCGGTCTTGTTCGCCGTATTCGGCCAACAAACGCTGGGTCATAGCTTGCAAGCGTAGTTTGCGGATGAACAACTCACGTTCATTGGCCTGTGCCGAGGTCTGATCCAGCGTCATAAGAACCTCACCGGCCTGAACCGTTTGCCCCTCGACCACTTTGATATCTTCGATAATTCCACCCTCAAGATGCTGAACGATCTTGTTACGGCCAGTGGCAACAAAGCTGCCTTGTGCAATTACCGCAGCCGCCAGAGGGGCGCTGAACGACCAGACGCCGAAACCGCCAAAACACACCAAAAGCATAACCAGCCCGATGGCAATCAGCCGATTGATCGAGCGGGGAACCTCGGCATACCAGACCTGAGGTTCATCGGCAGAGTTCTTCACAGGTACGAGGTCATTCATGGTCAGCCCCCCTGTTGGCCTTCAATTCCGGTTTGTTTGCGCGGCGCGTTGATCTGTTGCAGAACCTGATCGCGCTGCCCGAACAGGGCCACGCGCCCGTCAGTCAGCAACATGATCTTGTCGACCACGTTCAACAGCGTCGGTTTCTGTGTGATGACGACCACGGTGATCTTGCTTTCGCGTGCCTGTTCAATCGCCCGGGCCAGCGCCTTGTCCCCAGCCACATCGAGGTTTGAATTCGGCTCGTCCAGCACAACCATTCTCGGGTTGCCAAAGAACGCCCGCGCCAGAGCAATGCGCTGCTTTTGCCCACCGGACAATGGTGAGCCGTCAGCAGCCACCACCGTTTCATACCCTTGCGGCAGGGTTGCGATCATGTTGTGTACGTCAGCCAGAACAGCGGCGTCGTGGATCTGTTCATCGGTCGCGTCTGCCCGCATCCGGCCGATATTGTCTTTGATCGTTCCCGGGAACAGCTGAACATCTTGCGGCAGATAGCCAATGCTTTCCCCAAACTGCCGCGGATCCCAGTTGCGGATGTCCATCAGGTCCAGCCGAACACTGCCAGATGTGGGCAGGATGGACCCGACCAGCGTTTTCCCGAGGGTCGTTTTACCAGCACCGGAATTGCCGATGATTGCCAACGTTTCTCCGGGTGTGAGTGAGAAAGTGATCCCGTTCAGAACAACGCGTTTGGTTCCTCCGGGCACATAGAGCAGCCGCTCCACATCCAACCGGCCTTCAGGGCGCGGCAGGCGCAGTTTTTCGTATTGCAAGGCCGAGGTCGACAGCAGAGCCTTGATCCGGCTGTAGGCCCCGCGCGTTAACAAATAGCTGTTCCAGCCTTCAATCGAACCTTCGATGGGTGCAAAGGCACGACCTGCAATGATCGACGCGGCAATCACCATACCCCCGGTAATTTCGCCTTGAAGGGCCAGATAGGCGCCCCAGCCCAGAATACCAATTTGGGTCAGCAACCTGACAGCCCTTGAAACGGCGGCGAAAATCACGTTGCGGTCTTGCGCGCGCACCTGCCATGTCAATGACTGAGCGGTGTCCCTGCCCCAGATCCGGACGGCCTCGGGGATCATAGCCAGCGCGTTGATGATCTGGCTGTTGCGCGACATCGAATCCAGATGCTGGTTCGCCAATGACTGCGCCTTGTTGGCCTCGGCAAAGGGTTTGGCCGTCATTTTCTGGTTGATCAGGGCAATTGTCATCAACAGCAGCGCGGTCACGACCACGATCATGCCCAACTGTGGGTGCACCAGGAAAATCATCAAGATGAACAAGGGCGCGAAAGGAACATCCAGAAACGAGATCAAAGTGCCCGACACCAGAAAACCACGCAGCTGCTGCAAGTCGCCCAACGTTTGATACTCGCGCCCGTTGCCATGCAGTGAAGCATGGGCTGCAGCACTCAGCACAGGGGCACCCAATCGGGCCGCCACTTCAACCCCGGTGCGCATCAACATGAACCTGCGCACCGCGTCAAAGGCTGATTGAAAGATCACCGCGCCTGCAACGATTGCCGTCAGCATAATCAATGTGTCCAGCGACCGGCTGGTCAGAACACGGTCACTGATTTGGAACAGATAAATCGGGATCGCCAAGATCAGGATGTTCGTGGCGCAGGTCAGAACCAGCACAAAAGCCAGGTTACGCCAGATCGCGCGGATCGACACGCGCAAGGTGCGCTGAAAGTCTTCGGGCGGAGTTCTTTTGTGAAAGGTTTGGGGTGGCCCTTTGCCATCGCCGCCGCCGGTCTGATTTTGCGGCAGTGGCTGGTTCGCTTTGGCCTCAATCGTGGTGCCCATGCGGTTATCGCCGTCCGCGCGCGCAGAGGGGGTCTTACGCGCGGTCGTTTCCTCGGCGGTATCCTGATCGGGGCCATCAGCATCGGCCACCCCATTGCCGCCACCCGTCGGGTCTTTGTCTTGTGCGGGCTGCGGCTGTGCACGCCGATGGGGAGGATCAGCGCGCCGTTGTTCGCGTGAGTGGTGTTGGTCTTCGGAATGCTTCAGTTTCTCAGGTTTCTCTGTCTGTTTTTCATCTGGGTCTGACACGCGCATCTGCTGCGTCAGATGCAAACGAGGTGCGATTTCTGGGCTTCTGGTCGCGGGTTTCACCCTTTCACCAAGACTATGATTTTGCGGTCTTCCTCCACCCTGCCTGTCCAATGGGCTGGATAAGTAAGGGCGGCGCGACGTGAATACGATCGACATCTACTAACCTTCTGGTCACTCAGTAAAAAAACAGGAAAATCAGGCCAGCACGGATTGCAGGCCGTCGTCGTTGGTCGTGGTATCTGTTGCTGGGGTGGTTAAAGCCAACGCAGCATCAGGCTGCGCGATACTCATATCGCTCATTATGGCAGCGATGGCTTCATTGGTCATTGTCGTTATGTCTTCATTGGTGGGCATATCGAGCAGGCTGGCCTGATGCAGCAATAGATCAGAGTACGCGCCATTAGCGGCCATGATCGTCGAGTCCACACCCAGCTTTGTCACGCTTGCGCTGTTCAACAAAGCGTTGCTGCCAGCCACCACCTCGGTCTGGGATGCATCAGGGCCGGACAGGTCAACATCATCCTGATCCTGCATCAAGGTTGTTTGTTCAACGACGTTCACTTGTACCATATCGCCGTCGATCTTGAGGACACGGATCTGCTCCATCCCTGCGAAATTGGGATCATTCAGCAATGCATCTTCCAGGGCCGCTATATCGGCGGCTGCCAATGCCATTGTATTGGACATACCTTGAGACATATCCTGATAGATGTCTTCCCCCACTGTTTTCACAGAGGCTTCGTTCATCACCAGATTTTCGTCGCCACTGGCCCCATCTTCATACGCTGCCGGATGCATCCCGCCGCTGACAATATCATCGTCTATCAGCACTAGGGTTTGGTTGATCACGTCCACCGAGACCATGTTCCCATCGATGATGATCACATCATAGTAGTTGCCCAACTGGATAAGATCCGAGACGTTATACATCTCGTTATCGCCCAGCGCGTACAGGGTCGAAGAGGCCGAAATCTCGGTCTGAATCTGATCGATATCTGTGGCATCGATCTCCTGCTTGATGAAATTCGCAACCACCAAATCGCCCTGAACATGGTCCACGATAATAATCGGTGCCGCAGCCGCAGCACCGGATGTTGCTCCAAGCCAGGGTGCCGTTTTGGATTCGACCTCGATTTGCGACGTCTGCACGATGTTGGTGCCGCTCCCCGTTCCCGGCACACCTTGATCCCAATCAGACACAACAGCGACCTGACTAATGGCCGTCAGGTTGACCGCCTGCCCCCCAACAGCAATTATCGGGGCATCCACCCAAGCCACAGTGGCCGCCATTGCGTTTATCGCAACGTTGCCACCGGTCACAACCAGGTGCCCGTCATCAAATTCCGGATCCTTAGACTGATCCCATTCATCGGGATACGGCAGCTCAGCCGTATCTTCTGTGTCATCAGGCTGATGATATTCCGGGAGCAGATCTTTCCATTCCGGAGCGTCCGTCACATGTTCACCGTTGACGATGACACCCAACGCTTCATCGCCATGGAACTGGTGCACCGTCGCGCCTTCTATGTCCGAGATCGCCGGGTTTGCCATCTGCTCGGCAAATGCCTCAAGCATTTCGGTGGATTGGTAGTCCGCGAGTGAAAAAGATGGCGCAGCGACGGCATGAAGCGACAAAGCCATATCCAGCATCTGCTCGCCTTGGGCCATCAGCACCTCAGGATCCCGAAAGTCGCCCTCGCCCACAACGTCGTTATCGCGCATGTAGACGCTCTGCACCGTAACGGTCAAAGCCGAACCCAAAGGCACTGTTTCCGGCGGCAGAATGATCAGTTGGATAAAGTTGGACGAACCAGCCTCAACCGTTTCGACTTCTGGCACATACCGCACAGGTTCTACAGTACCGTCGATAACAATCACCGCTTCCGAAACCGGCCCGGCGGGCGCGTTTGGCAGCGGCAACTCGGGGTCAGCGGGTTGGAAGGTATAGGGCAGAGCTTTGTACTCGCCCGCTGGAATATCAAGGTCTGCCTTGATGTGGATCGTGGCCGGATCCTCCAGCCCTTCTATTTCGGCTTTACGCCTCAGAGCGGTAAATTCTTCGTACTGATCCCTCAGCCGAGACTGTTCGATCGTAAGCTCAAAAGTTCCAACAAAATGCGCTATCGTTTCAGAAATACTGTCTAGGGCCATGTCGGTTTTCCTTTACACCCGCAGCGGCACAAATTTCCGCTTTGGGTTCAGTTGGGCCGGGGCCGCGTTTTACGGCCCCGGCAGTTTTGAAAGACTGACGGGGCCCGAAAATGCGGGCCCCGCTGTTTGACTTAGGTGTCAGTGTCGTCGCTTGCGTACGAGGACGTCATCGAACCACCAACCATGGTCGTATCGACCGAGTTACCAAGCACGTTGGCACCCATGACGATCGATTGGTTGAAGGCCGACGTATCGACAACCGCCGCAGCCGAGGCGTAGGATTCACCGGTCACGATTCCATCGCCACCGTTGTTTGCGCCCCAATTGCCGCCCGTGCCGCCTGCGCCACCGTCACCCGAATAGGCTCCGGCTGCACTGCCGCCCGTGATGGTGCCACCCATGGTGTCACCCGAGGTTGCGCTGCCCATCGAGGATCCGCTGGTTCCGCCGTTTGCAGCTGACGCGCCACCGGCACCGCCGTTACCCGAGTCGGCTGACCCTGTCGCATCACCAGATCCTGTCGATGTCGAGTCGTTGTCGGAACTACCCGCGCCGCCGTAACCGGCAATCGCTTCGGCCAGACTGTCCGCGGCACCATTCGTATCCGCGTCACCAAAGACATCCGCAGCGCCACCATCGCCAGCGGTATTGGCTGCATCTGCAGAACCCGCGCCGCTGCCACTGGAGGTAGAGGTTGGTGTGTTGCTGCCGCCAGCGCCGCCGTCACCGTCAGCCGCTGATGTGCCGGAACCCATCGCATCTGCTGCGCCGTCGGCTGTATTCGAACCGCCGTCACCGCCGCTGCCATCGGTGGCCTGCGAATTGCTGGCTGAACCGTTCACATCGCCTGGGCTCTGGTCGATATCCGGGCCGCTTGCCGACTGGTCGCCAACGCCCTGGGCGTCAGAAGTTGCGTCTGCGGTTCCGCCGGAACCGTCGCCGCCCGAGCCGTCGCCAGCCGTTCCGTCACCGCCGTCACCATCTCCGCCGGTTCCGTCACCACCGGTTCCGTCACCGCCTTCGCCGGGTTCGGCATCAATCATGCCAAGCTCTTCCTGCAGCTCCATGATGGCAGCTTCAAGCATCGCGGCAAAACCGCCTTCGCCGTCACCACCAGTTCCGTCACCACCGGTTCCATCACCGCCAGTTCCGTCGCCGCCAGTGCCGTCGCCACCGGTTCCGTCACCGCCGTCACCATCAGCTGAACTGTCCGCACCACTGTCTGCCGTGCCATCCGCTGTGTTGTCGCCAGCACTTGCGTCATTGGCTTCGGTGTCGCTGTCGCTGCTGTTCGAAGCTGAACCTTCGGTCGCTGCATTACCGTCGCCGCCGTCCGCTCCGGACGCATCCGTGGCATTGTCCGCCGTGCCCGTACCGGTTCCGGTCGAGTCAGAATCGCTGTCTCCACCATCTGCGAAACCTGTAGAGCTTGCACCGGACAGACCCAGACCCAGGCCTAAGCCAAATGAGTCCGCGCTGCCGCCAGCGCCGCCGGTTCCATCACCGTCTACGCTTGTGCTGCCATCGTTGTCCGAAGAGGCCGAACCGTCAGCATCGCCGCCATTGCCACCCGAGCTGTCACCGGTCGAGCTGGCGTCGGACGTGCCCATGCCCATGCTTGCATTGGACGCGTCGCCCGAAGATCCACCGTCTCCACCTGCCGAGTCCGCATCAGCGCTTCCGGTGTCACCACCTGCGGCCCATGCGTGGCTGCCAAGCGTTGACGAGTCTGCCGCGCCGCCGACTGTGGTTCCGCCATCACCCGAGTTGCCGCCATCTGCATTCGCCCGGATACCTTCTGCAGCCGTAGCTGTGCCGCCATTGGCGTCGCCGTTCTGGTAGAAGCCTGAATTGTTCGCAACACTCGCAGATTCCAGCGTGTCATCATCGCTCAGGCTGGCAACCTGGTTGTTGACTGATGACATCGCCGTACCGGCACCATCCATTGAGATGTCCAGATTCATGTCATCGCCGGGATCATAAGTCAGATCACGGCCTGCGGTAATCACATCACCAACTGTCGCCGAATCCCCAAGATCCAGATCAACCTGATCATCGTCGCGCGGAATCCACTCACCGCCGCCGAAATCAATATTGATAGCGTTGTTGTTGGAGTTGTCGTTGCTGTCATCACCGGCATCAAGCGTCTGAGACTGGTCTTGTCCCTGATCTTGGCCTTGGTCCTGACCCTGATCCTGGCCTTGGTCTTGACCTTGTTCCTGACCCTGATCCTGGCCTTGGCCCTGATCCTGACCCTGATCGTTCGAGTTGTCGACAGTCTGGTCTTGCTGCTGCTGTTGCGCTGTCAAATCAGCCTCGACAAAGGCTTCTTCCACAGGAATTTCAACATTGACCGGAGCATCCAGATTTTCGACGTTAATTTCATCGACGGTCGTTACGTTGGTATTATTTACATTACGTCTCATGACAAAATCCCATTTCTGGAACGCCAGACCGCCATTCATCTACAAAGCGGCATCAGGCGCGGTTGAAACAAAAACCCACACGCAGCGAAAAAATCGCTGAATGCGGTCTGCGTTTACTTATTCGAGGCCACCTCCTTTCCCGGCTAAGCCGAAAACGTGACCCCCAATTCAATGCTAAAATACGCTGAGGGCGATCACGTCAGGGATAGTTGCTTCTGAAATTGAAGCCCGGCCATGTTCGCAGCGCCATCAGCCCGCGCCTAGCTGATTGAAAGTACTAAACTTTGTAAACATTTGTTAAATAACTTTATTTTTTGAAAAACTGCCAAAATGAGCTCAACCATGACCAAAGTTCTAGTTCTAGAAATCGTCAAAAAATAAACACAATTGTTTCCACCGGTTACACAAAAGAAAGCACGAAAACCTAATCAATAGTTCTATTTCTACCCAGTCGGGTCTGCATCGTCTGGTTGTAGACATTCAAAACTTGAGGTATAGTAAAAAGGATATAATTCATTGATTAGTTAACGTTTTTTACCCTGGTTCTATTTTATTAAAGCACCAATTTTCCGGTTACGCCTGTTTTGTAGGGGGCAATAATGAGTAAGTCTTTGCAGAATGAAACTGCCAATGTTGACACTTATTCCGAAGATTTATCGATAGTCTTTGTTGGGAAAGAACTGTTCTATTCCAATCAAACGCTCAGGAGTGTTCAGACCGAGTTTGGCGTGCACGCAGAACGGTTCGAGAGCCTTGACGCGATGCGTGCGCATGCGCCAACCGGGAACAAGATCATCGTTGTCGACCAAATGATGATCGAAGATCTGCTGTCGCGTCCCAATGCTTATACCAACTCAACAGGTGCCGGTTGTCTCGCATTTGCCTATCGCAAAGAGGACTCGGCCCGCCGATTGTTCCAGGGGTGGGATCGGGCGCGACTGGGTGAGATCGGTTTTCTGCCAATGAATGTTGCGCCTGATGCATGGCGCGCGATCTTAAGATTGCTGATGCATGAAGAGCTGTATTTACCAAGTTTTCTGGCTGACTGCGTTCCGGCACCATCCCAAAGTATCACCCCGGCTGCTATCCAAGCGCCGCCGGTAGCTCCAAATGGCGTCGACAGACATGCCCGTTATTCGAAACTGACCCGCCGTGAAAAACAGGTGCTGCAACTTGTTTCGCAGGGCAAAAGCAACAAGCTGATCGCCGCCAAGCTGGGGATAACGGAACACACAGTCAAACTGCACATGCACAATGTGGTTGGCAAGATTGGCGTCAGCAACCGGACCGCTGCGGCGCATTTCTATTTTGAGGTCGCGCCTCACGCGGCGCAGCAGTCAGCCCTTGACTGACACGTTCGAAACCCGGTTCGACCGCCTGATCTTGTTGGTTGGTCGATTGAACTACATGTGGACCAATACGGAAAGCCTGTTGATCCACCTGATAGCGGGCCTGACGGGGGCATCCAAAGACGTCTCTGTGATCATTTTTCTGACGCTGAACACCACCCGCGCCCGAATCGATCTGGTCGAGCGGCTGGCCAAGATGGAGGGGCGGTCGCCGCAAGTCCGGGACCCGATCCTTGCTCATACGCAGCGCCTGTCAAAGCTGTCGGGCATCCGCAACAAATACAACCATTGTATCTATTCCTTCGACCCTGAAAGCGGCAATCCAAAGACCATTCTAATGCGGATCGCGGATCGTAAGACCGACATCAAACTTGGTCGCGAAGATACAGTGGATGACGATGCCTTACGTGAGATTGAGCGGGTCGTTGATCAGCTGTCCGCAGCAAACAAGGACATTTGGAAGTTGATACAAGATCTGGGGTATCCGGTTTAGGTCAAGCCAGCGTGTCCAGCTCCAATGCACCTACAATAAAATGGACAGCTGAATAAAGCAGGACCGGAACGTACCATAAGGTTCCCTGTAACACAGTTTCAGCCAAGTCCTATGGCACAAAGGTGACGGTCAATACGAGATCTCGCAGCAACACGGTCATTTGGTCGGCCGTAGCGTAGGAGTGTCGCTCAATTCGACATTTCCTAACTATTCAGTTCTACGGACCGATTTCAGCGAACACCTCAACCAGGTGATTTCCGAAAACACCCGGATGCTCCTAAACGCGCTGACCCCGCCTGGCACAGTACAAACTGCTTCGGAAGTTGGTTTGCGAGATGTATCAAGCGCCAAGGCAGAAACGCTCAACGTATGGGACGCGCCTTGAGAGTGTTTTCGGCGAATACCAAAACCATCCACAACACTTGCGACCGCTACGATCAGCCATGCAAAGACCTCTCGTTCGGGCTTTGCGGAACCCTATCAACCCGGTAAGATTACGCCAATTGCTTTAGCCGGGGCATCAAATCCAATAGTTCCCGTGTATACGGATGCTCTGGAGAGTCGAACAACGAGTCCGTCTCCTGAACCTCAAGCAGCTGCCCATTGCGCATCACACCCACCCGGTCACACATCTGACGCACGACCGGGAGATCATGGCTGATAAAGAGCATAGTCAAGCCAAGATGTTCCTGCAGGTCTTTGAGAATGTTCAGGATTTGCGCTTGAATGGATACGTCCAAGGCGCTGGTCGGCTCATCGCAGATCAGAAAACGGGGCTGAGTTGCGAGGGCGCGCGCAATACAAATGCGCTGACGCTGCCCACCGGAAAATTCATGCGGATACTTACGCCACGCGTCCTTGGCTAGCCCAACCCAGTCAAGCAATTCGCGCACACGCGGTTCGACGGCGGGCTTGGGCAGGATTTTGTGATGATGGATGGGCTCGGCCACGAGGTCCCCAACCCTCATGCGGGGATTCAGGCTGGAGAACGGGTCTTGAAAGATCATCTGGATCTGGCGGCGGTAGGCTTGCAGGGCCTCTGCCTCCATGACTGTGACGTCTTCGCCATCAAAGATAACCCGTCCGCCGTCCACGGGGTAGAGCGTTCCAATCATCCGCGCGACCGTGGACTTGCCAGACCCACTTTCGCCCACAAGGCCGAAAACCTCACCGTCGCGAATGTCAAAACTCACTTGATCGACGGCAGTGAAGTACTTGCGTTGCGATGGCAGCAACCCACCTTTTTGCAGGAACGTCTTAGTGATGTTTTCGACTTCCAGCAGCTTGCCGGATTTGGACAGGTCGGTCTTGTCCCAATGGGCCGCCAGATCGTCGATCTTGAAGGTTCTTTCCCGCTCGCCATAATTGACCACTGGGAAACGCTCGACCTTGGTGTGCGGGCGTGGCACGGCGGCAATCAGGGATTTGGTATACTCATGTGTCGGCGCGCCGAGGATCTGATCGGTCGTGCCGCTTTCAACCACATGGCCGGAATACATCACGGTCACCGTATCCGTGGTGTCGGCGATAACACCCATATCGTGGGTGACGAGGATCACGCCGACCTGACGTTCCTTTGCCAGTTCCTTGATCAGATCCAGCACCTGCGCTTGGACCGACACATCCAGGGCCGTTGTAGGTTCATCCGCGATCAGAACACTGGGTTCGGTACAGAGCGCGAGCGCGATTACCACCCGCTGACGCATCCCGCCGGAAAACTGGTGCGGATACTGGTTGAAACGGTCCGCCGGGTCGGGGATGGACACGCGATCCAGCAGGTCAATGGCGCGCTTTTTCGCCTCGGACGCGGACAGGCCAAGATGCAGTTGGATCGTCTCGACCAATTGCTCACCAACCGTGAACAGCGGGTTTAGCGAGGTCAGCGGGTCCTGAAAGATCATCCCGATCTCTTTGCCCCGGATCCGGCGCTTGTCTTCGGCGTCCAACTCGTCAATGCGGCGCCCATTCAGCCAGACCTCCCCCTCTGACACATGGGCCGGAGGGTCCAGCAGGCCGATCACGGCGTTGCCGGTCATGGACTTGCCTGCACCGCTTTCGCCGACAACGCCCCGTATTTCACCCGGGTGCAGGTCGTAGGTCACGTGCTCGACCGGTTTGAAGATGCCGTGGCGGGTGGGGATTTCCACCGTCAGGTTGCGGATCGAAAGAACGGGATCGGTCATTTCAGCCTCGGGTTCAGAACATCGCGCAGCCAGTCGCCCAGTAGGTTCACACTCAGCGCCAGTGCCAGCAGGGTGCAGGCGGGGAAGAACAGGATCCACCACTCACCCGAAAACAGGAAGCCCTGCCCGATGCGGATCAGCGTGCCCAGCGACGGTTGCGTTGGTGGCGCGCCTACGCCAAGGAAACTGAGCGTCGCTTCGGCAATGATCGCCAGCGCCAATGAAATGGTCGCGATCACCAACACCGGTGACAGTACATTGGGCAGGATGTGGCGCAGCATGATGGTCAGCGGGCTTTGCCCGATGATGCGCGCGGCGGCAACGTAGTCTTTGTTCTTCTCGACCAGCGTTGCACCTCGGACGACCCGCGCGAATTGCACCCAATCGGACAGGCCAATGGCCAGGATCAGCACCCAGATCGCCATCTGGTCGCGATACTCCACCGGAGTAATGCCTTTGGCGATGCCAAAGATCAGCATGGCCAGAAGGATCGAGGGGAAGGTCAGCTGCACATCCGCCGTGCGCATGATGATGGTTTCAGTCCAGCCACCGAAATAGCCCGAGAGCAGGCCCAGAATAATGCCCAGAACCATGGCGAACAGAACGGCCGCTACCCCAACGAAAAGCGAGATCCGCATTCCATAAAGGATGGTCGAGAACACATCCCGCCCCTGATCGTCGGTGCCCATAAGGAAGCTTTCGCCGGTAAAGGCATTGGGTTCCATCGGCGGGGTGAAGCCGTTCATCAGGTTCAGGCTGGCCGGGTCAAACGGGTTTGTCGGAGCAATCAACGGTGCAAGGATGGTGGCGAGGATCAGGATCAAAGCCACCGTGGCCGAGACCATGGCCACGGGTGAGCGGCGAAAGGCGTAGAACTGGTCGCTGTCCAGAATGCGTTTAACACGGCTCATGCGCTGACCCTCAGGCGCGGATCGATGAAGGCGTAAAGGATATCGACCGCAAGGTTGATGGTGACAAAGATGACCGAGATCATCATCAGGTAAGCTGCCATGACAGGGATATCCACGAACTGGATTGCATTGATGAACAGAAGGCCAAGGCCCGGCCACTGGAACACTGTCTCGGTGATGATGGCAAAGGCGATGATGGCCCCCAGTTGCAGACCGATGATGGTGATGACCGGGACCATGGTATTCTTCAGCGCATGACGGAAATTGATGGTCCGGTCACTCAGACCACGGGCGCGGGCAAAGCGGATATAATCTTGCCGGAGGACCTCCAGCATCTCAGACCGCACCAGCCGCATGATCAGGGTCATCTGGTACAGACCCAATGTAATCGCTGGCAGGATCAAGGCTTTAAGTCCGCTGCTTGTCAGCAAGCCGGTGTTCCACCAGCCCAGATCTACAACCTCTCCGCGCCCGAAGCTGGGTAGCCATCCAAGTTCAACCGAGAAGATGTAAATCAGCAGGATCCCGATAAGGAAGGTCGGCAAGGACACCCCGATCAGAGAGGCTGACATGATGAAATTCGCTGCAAACCCGTCTCGCCTGATTGCGGTGAACACACCCAGCGCGATACCCAGAACAATGGCAAATACGGCCGAGACCAGTGCCAGTTCCAACGTCGCCGGAGCGCGCTCGGCCAGGATTTCCGCGACCGGACGCCCCTGACGGAAGCTGACGCCGAAATTGCCCTGTACCGCTTCTTGCAGAAACTTCACATATTGCACCGGAAACGGCTGATCGAGACCCAGCTGAGCCCGCAGGCGTTCCACATCTTCCATGGTCCGTTCCTGCCCCAGCATGTTGTCGATCGGGTCGCCGACAAAGCGGAACATGGAAAAGGCGACAAGGCCCACGACGAACAGAACCAGCGCCGACTGGGCAACGCGCCTGATAATGTATGACAGCATTTAGTTGACCGTGACCCATCGCAAAAGAAAGAAGTTATCCGTCCGCTGCGTCAGCTCGATATTGCTGCGCGCACCCCAGACCAGAGCCTCGACGTACAGCGGCACATAAGCCACTTCGTCCTGCAGGATGGCTGCGACTTCATCCAGCATGGCCTGACGTGTTGATTCATCGATCTCCGACTGGATCATCGGCAGCAGCTCATCCACGCGCGCGTTCGAATAGCCGCCAAAGTTCCATGATCCCAGCTTCTTTTCTTCGTTCGGGGTAGAAGCAAGGAAGCGCACAGGATGCTCGGCATCAAACGTGCCCGGCGACCAGCCCAGCAGGTACATGTCGAAATTATCGGCGCGCAGTTCAGGCCAGTAGTTCTGAACCGGCATCGCATCGAGCGTCACGTTCAGCCCGGCCTGAGTCAGCATGGCGGTAATTGCCTGACAAACGGATTCGTCGTTCAGGTAGCGATTGTTAGGGCATTTGAAACTGACCTCGGCCCCCTCTGCCCCAGCCTCGGCCAGCAACGCCTTGGCATCTTCGGGGTCATACCCATAGGGGTCTGCGTTCGCAGCCGAATAGCCGCGCATCGCAGGACTGACCAACTGGCTCGCCACCTCTGCATTACCGCGCATGATGGTTTGCAGGATAGCGGGAACGTTAACTGCCTTTGCCACCGCCTCGCGGACGCGCGCGTCTCGGAACAGGTCAGAGCCACCCTGCCCGGCTTCGCTCGCGCCTTCCTGCTGGTCGAATCCCAGCATGATCACGCGCGCTTCGACGCCCTGAATGACCTTCACGTCCGGATTGCCTTGCAACCGAGCCACATCCTGAATTGGAACCGGGTTGATGAAGTCCACATCTCCAGACAACAGAGCCGCCAGAGCGGTTGCCGGGTTTTGGATCGGCACCAGTTCGGCCCGGGTCAGGTTGTGTTCTGCTTCGCCCCACCAGCCTTCGAAGGGCTCGAGAACGGTACGCAGGCCAGGCTCTCGCGCGGTGACTCGGAAGGCTCCGGTGCCATTGGCGTTCAGGGTCGCATAGTTACCTGCTTCTTTGTCGGGAAGGGCTGCGTCGTTTGCCTCGGCCCAGCCGCTATCCATGATCATCCAGTTGGCGATGCTGTCCGGGAAGATCGGGTTTGGTGCGCTGGTCATCACGTCGACGGTGTAATCGTCAACTTTTACCACCTCGCTGACCGGCGCGAACCAGCTGCGCGTGTCGGAGTTTTCATCGGACGCGCGTTGGTACGAGAAAATCACGTCATCGGCGTTGAATTCGGACCCATCATGAAACGTCACCCCCTCGCGCAGGTTGAACCGCCAGCCTGCGCCATCCCCAATGGTTTCCCAACTGGTGGCCAGCGCCGGTTCAATGGTCATATCCTTGCCCCGGCGCACAAGCCCTTCATAGACATTGTTCAGAAACCCCAAAACGGGGGCAGAGTTGACCGCATGAGGATCCATTGTTTGCGGGTCCGTTGTAACGGCAAACGTGAACTCTTTGGCTGAGACAGGAAAGGCAAGCGCGCCCAAAAGCGCGGCAGTGGTCAGACGTTTCATGATAGCTCCCACTTTTTGGTGGCGGGCCCCGTAGTTCGAGGCCCGGCCACGTTTCTTAGTTCAGGCCGAAATGCTTGACCATAGGCTGATCTTCGGGATCAACGTTGATGTCCAGATTTTCGGCCATACCCCAGTTCAGCACCTGATGGTGGATAGGGATATACAGTTGTTCGTCCTGCACCACGCGCCAGATCTCGGCGATTGCCTGATCGCGCGCAACAAGATCCGTGTTCGAGGCCAGCGACTTAATCTTGGCATCCAACTCATCATTGTCATACCCGGTGCCGTTCCACGTCCCAATGTCGCTTTCACGGCCATGGACCAGGAAGTTGAAGATGTATTCCGAGTCATAGGTCGGAACACCCCAGCCCAGCATGTAGAAATCGGTCTTTCCGTCCGTGATCAGCGGGAAATGCTGCGCCTTCGGTTTGGCATCCAGATTCACAGTGATACCAATCTGACCCAACATCCCGACAGCGGCCTGACAGATACCTTCATCGTTGATGTAGCGGTCATTGGGGCAGTCCAACCGGATCGAGAAGCCGTCGGGATAACCCGCCTCGGCCAACAGAGCCTTCGCGCCTTCAACGTCCGTGCTGCTTTCACCGTCCATCTCGGCAGTCCAACCGTTCACGAACGGCGGGGCGATCATACCGGCAGGTTGCGACTGACCGCGCATGACCACCTGTTGGATGGCGTCGCGGTTGATCGCTTTGGACATAGCCTGACGTACCCGGACATCGGCCAAGGGGTTCTTGCCATCGACGTTATCCGCTTCGATATCGTCCGCGCCTTGGTTCATACCAAAGAAGATCACCCGGTTTTGCGGCGCTTGTTTGACGACCAAACCGTCCACAGCATTCACCCGGTCCAGGTCCTGCACCGGCATATCCTGAAGGAAGTTCACCTCGCCCGACAGCATCGCCGCAACGCGGGTCGCGTCGTTCTGGATGGGCGTATAGATGATTTCGCTGATAGCCATCGGGAACTGATCACGACCCCAATAGTCTTCGTTCCGCTCCATGACGGTTTTCACATCGGGCTCGCGGCTGACCAGTTTGTAGGGGCCGGTTCCGTTCACATTGACGGTCGCAAAAGTGATCTCACCACCTTCAAAGTCCTGAACGTTGACCGCGTTATTCGCCTCGGTCCAGCCTTTGTCCATAATGAACAGGTCGGTGAGGTTCGCAGGCAGGATGGGGTTCGGACCGTCCGTCTCGATCTCGATCGTGTGGTCGTCAACAGCGCGCACCTCGACAATCGAGTTGATCAGCTCTTTCATGTCCGAGTTCGGCTGCTTCGCACGGTTGATGCTGAACACCACGTCTTCTGCGGTGAAATCGGCGCCGTCATGGAATTTCACACCCTGGCGCAAGTTGAACACCCATACATTCGGATCGCTCTCGCTGGGGGCCCAATCGGTCGCAAGCGCAGGCTCAAAAGCACCGCTCGTGTCGCGAATGATCAGAGGTTCATACATCTGGTGGCGCACGGTATGCGTCGGCCCTTCGTTCTGCGAATGCGGGTCAAGCGTCAACGCATCCCCCGAGCGCGCCCAACGCAGGGTTTCGGCATTGGCCAAAGACGTCGTCGTCATCAACAGCGCCAGTGCGAGTATTGGTTTATTCATTATTTTCTCCCATTTTGCAGTCGTTTAACCGCATTGAACTCACGATACTGTGTCGCGAATTTCTGTGAACGTTATGGTTGTGGATAGCATACCAACTGCGAATGCATGTCAATCGCTCAACTCGGTACTGAGTTGCTAAACGTAAGCGAACCGGGATTTTAGGAGGACAGACACTCTCCCCAAAAAACACCGCATCAAGTGTCTATTGCTCAGGCGAGGCGAAAGCAAACCTCAAAAAACAAGCTTCCAATACCAAAAAGTAAACCCAGACAGCGTTGACGGGAACTGCGCTTCACAGAATCTGGGTACATGTCCGCCGTAGATGCGAATGACTGCAATGCAGGACTTTGCCGACCTGCCCATTTTGCACTTGAACAACCGCTTTCGGATTTTTGAAATCATTTTTCAGTATCGGCCATGCCCGGCAAATCGGGAACTGACCTTAGCTCTGACAGCTTGTCATCTGAATCCCCTAGCCGGCTTGATAAGATCTGTTTCAGTCTGATTTGACAAAAGCCTTGATCATGTTCACGGGCAGACTTCAGTCAGTTAGCATTTCCGAGAGCTCACCTGCTCCTTTTTGCAGGATGTTCAGAAAGGACAGCAGGCTGTTGACGTCGTGACGTTGGGTCGGAGCATGCACAGAAAGTGTGCCCACCAATCTGCCTTGTCCATCACGAATGGGCACGGCGATGGCCGTCATTCCGGCCATGAATTCCTCATCATCTGTCGCGTAACCCCTTTCAGCGATTCCGCGGATTTCGTCGCGTAGTGCTTTAGGGTCCGTTAGGGATCGTTCGGTCTGCGGTTGCAAATTACCTGCAGAGAGAAACCCATCCAACGTCTTCTGACGCAGAGTAGACAGGTACATCTTGCCACTGGCTGTGCAATGGAAGGGCACCTGGGTACCGATTGGCAATTGGATGCGCAGTGGCCATTTCGTTTCGACCCGGTCGAGGTAGATCATCCCTTCCCGGTCTGGGATGGCTAAGTTGCAAGTCTCACCAACGTTTTCGGCGACGCTGCGCAAGATTGCCAATCGCGCGGTGCGCAGGTGTTCGGACGACATGGTATTGACCGAAAGCAACCGCAGCCGAGGCCCAGGGCCATATGAGCGGCCATCCAGATCCCGCTGCAGAAAACCTTCAGCCTCTGCGGTTTGGAGCAGACGGTGGACTGTAGGCTTCGCCAGCCCCAATGTCTCGATCAGCTCCGCTGGTTTGATGGCGACCCCACGCCGCGCCACCTCCTCAAGGATAAGAAGAAGGCGCAGGTTGGTCGGGATCTGAGTTTCTTTGTCTTGTGTTTCCGTCTCGGCCATCCCGCAACATTCTAGTTATTTGGCAGCAGGATCAAGGCCAGATCGGGAACAAGAGACACCAAGATCCACACCGACAGCAAAGCCGCCAGATAGGGCACCGTGTATCGCAAGAGCCGGAAATAGGGTACACCCGTCACGCCTGATGCCACATAGAGGTTCAAACCGTAAGGCGGCGTGATGAAGCCGATAGACGCACCCACAAGGAAGATCACCGAGAAATGGATCGGGTCTATTCCAACCGAGGCCGCGATTGGCGCGAGTATCGGCGCAAGGATGATCGTCACTGGCAGGCTTTCCAGCACCATGCCTGAAAAGAAGACAATCACCATCGAGGTAAACAGAACCGCGTGGTAGCCGCCCATCGAGGTGACAAAGTTCCCAATGGTTTCTTGCGCCCCCAGCAGCGACAGGATTTGCTGCATCACCACTGAAATTGCGATCAGCGGTGCCAGGATGCCTGTAATCTGGGCTGACCGGATCACAATTGAGGGGATCTCCGGGATCGTAAAACCTTCGACCACGAACATCTCGGCATAGGTTTTTTCGGTTGGTGAAATGTTGTTGCGGGCTCCCATCAAGCGGTTGATCGGATAGCTGACCAAACCTGCGATCACGCAAAAACCCACGGTCACGCCAGCCGCTTCGGTGGGTGAGAATTTACCGGTGTAGATGCCCCACAAAACCAAACCGATGGCAAAGAAGCCAAGCCAAGCGCCAAACGCGGTTTTCAACACTCGGTTCAATTGCAGCGGTATCAGATACCCCCAGCCATTCATGCGGCAGATGATCCAGCAGGCGAATTGCATCCCCATGACCATCAGCGCTCCGGGCAGGATACCCGCGACGAACAGCTCCGAAATCGGCAGGTTCATCAGGAACCCATAGACAATGAAAATAATCGACGGCGGAATGATAATCCCCACCGTGCCACCCGCCGCCGCAGTGGCCGCGCTGAACCGCTCATCATAACCGCCCTTGACCATCTCCGGGTGCAACATGGAACCAATGGTGGCAGTCGTGGCCGAGTTCGAGCCCGAGATAGCGGCGAACAACCCGCACGCCCCCAGCGAGGCCATCGCCAACCCGCCGCGTATCCAACCCAAACAGGCATAGGCGAAGTCGCTGAGCCTCCGGGCGATACCGGATTTGTTGATCAGGTCTCCGGTCAGGATGAACAGTGGCATCGCCAGCAGGGCGAAACCCTTGTTGAAGACGTTCAGCAACTCGGCACCCATATTGTCGAGCGTCAAGCCAAGGACAAACGAACACCCGATGACCCAATAGCCGATGACCAGCAGAACCGGCACGCCCAGCATGAATAGAAATGTGACCCCAACCGAGATCAGTGTGACCATGGTTCCATCTGTCATTAGTCTGCTCCGATCACGGCCTGTTTGATGAGCGGTTCGCCTGTTTTCCAGTTGTGCAGATCATCCGCGAGGTTTTGAAACACGCGCCCTACCATCAAGAAGAAAGACAGCGGCGCAGCCAAAAGAAACCACCACTGCATGACATTGTCGGTACCCAGTACGATCTGGAAATTTGACGCGGACAGGGCGACCAGTCGGGACGTGGTGACAATGACGATCACAGCGAAGATAAACCACAAAACCGCATCAAGGATCAGGCAAGCGAGTTGCCCTGCCCGCGGCATTGCGGTGCGGAATTCGCTAAAGCTCAAGTGCGTACGAAGGCGTACGTTGTAAGATGCGCCAAACCACGCCATGACCATAAACAGCAATGGCGGAATGGTCGTCGACCATGGTTCTTGATCATTGAACACGAAGCGGTCGATCACACCCCAGAAGATGATCAGTGCAATGGCAAGATAGGAATAAACCATGACTGATCGTTCCAGATGACGTTCTATGAAGGGCACCTTTCTATAGACCAACATGACCAGAAAACCGCCAAGTGCCGAGACGACTGCACCAAAAACCCAAGCAGCGTCAGATTCCAGAGCGGATTGAATCTCGAACGAATCCTGGCTGAGAAAGGCGCTGAAGATTGCGCCTATGTCTGCCCATAACGACATGTACCCCGTCCTCCCAGTCGGTGTGTTTTTGGAACCGGCCCGTTTGGGGCCGGTTCACATCAGCTTATCAGGCTTGGCCCATCCACCAACGGCGCGGCTCTACGTTTTCTGGCAGGGTGTCAGCCGGAATTTCACGCGCGATGTCGTAGATTTCCTGATACGTATCGATGCCGCCCGCCCATTTGTTCAGGCGTTCACGCCACTGCGCCCAAGGTTCTGGGTTATAGTTCGGGGCGCACATTTCTTCGGCCAGTTTGATCTGATCGTCCGGCAGGAAGGCCGGGCGGACACCGTTTTCGGCAAAGATCGTGTTGGGAAGCTGCGGCTCCGAGAAGCCAACAGTGTTCAACAATGCAGCTTCATTCGCACCTTGGATCAACGCCTGAGTGAAGTAGGAAGACTCCATCACTGCGTCCTGCAACTCACCGCCGAGGCTGTCGAAGACCTTGGCTGACATCGAGGTGTGCTCGGTGCCGCAGAAGAACTTCAGGTTCACCGACTGCGAAACCACGGGGGCCATATTGGCGTAAGCCACGGCGGAGGCCCAGGTTTCAGCCCCGTCAATCAGACCGGTTTTCAGCGCGTCCAGTGTTTCTTCCCAGGCCACCGGAACCGGGTTCAGGTTCAGCAACTGCATTGCAATCCGGCCCAACTGCGTGCCGGTCACGCGGTTTTTGGTGCCGAACAGCTCTTCCAATTTGGTCACTGTGGGCTTGTCGGCAAAGGTCGAACCCATTTGCAGGCCGCGCAGTTCGCAGTGTGTAAACAGGAACTTCAAGCCGTGCCGTTTCTCCAGGGGGTCGCGGAGAATGCGCTGGCTCGCAGGGCTGTAGAAGAAATAGTACTGCGCCGCACGGCTTGGGAACATATAGGCGTAATCCAGCACGTTCAGATAGGGCGCGCCACCAGCCGAATTTTGGGTCGATGCGGCGTAGATATCGACGATTCCCTGCTGGGTTTTCTCAACACAGCTGAGCTGACCACAAATCTGATTGTCACCGATGAATTCGATCCTAATCTCACCATCTGTGCGTTCTTCCAGATCGCGCGCGAATTCGATGGCCCCGGCGCGTTCGATCAGCAAGTTGCGGGTGTTGAAGCCCGAGGCGCCGAATTTCAGCGTATGCTTGGGTTCTTTCGAAAAGCGCTTTTCGTAGGTGGATTCGGCCGCCTGCGCCAGATTCGCCAGGCTCATCGCCCCACCAAACCCGCCTGCTGCCAGCAGAGTCGAACTCATGCCGTAACGACCTGCAACGCGGAAGAAATCTCTCCGCGAAATCCCACTTAGTTTCTTACCGATCTCCATTGCTTACCTCCCTGATCGCAATTATTGAGACGTTTTGTATCAAAAAAGGCTAGTATAATTCGATCA
>NZ_JBXWSB010000064.1:0-26361 GCF_059613205.1 Ruegeria sp. BHSB064 | reverse complement strand
ATGGTCGATATGCGCGACGATGGAGAAATTGCGGATATGAGCGAGGTCAGTCATGGGTTGGGGATATGTAGAGGAATCGTGGGTTGGTCAATAGAAACGCGTCGAGTTTTGGTGTCTTGTCTGTTGTATGACAAGATTGCAGGTTAGAGCGGTCTAATTGCAGGGGGTAAACGTGGTCGACTCAGGCCTGGGACAAGAGCTGAATGAGAAGTTACCAACCCTTCCACCCAGTGCAGTAAAAACGGTGGCAGCGCGAGCGGCTCTACAAGCACTTCCTCATCACTTCGCATTGCTGGAACAAGACCGCGATATCGAAAACAGGCAAAAGCTGTTACTAGCTAGCCTTCGAGCAAGTATTGTATCCGCGCTCGAGGCGGCAAGACCGAATTCAGAGATAGCCGCCCTAAATGCGCTTGTGAACTCTACCTTTCAAGTAGTCTACACCGACGAAGTTGTAGTCTCCATTCCTAAGAGTGCCAAGCTCGCTGTATATGCCATCTTTGGTGCCATCCGTAACAAAAGCGACATAATCGCATCATTGCCTCAAAACCTCACCGCCTATAACTGCGAAGGCCTTAACGAGCGCACAGCCGACACCGTTGCACTTACCGCCTCGCCAACGAACACTGAACAAGTGTTTTCTGAAAAACTTTGGTATGGAGAACCACCTGAGCCGCACGCGAGCTTATCACAGCAGTTCTTTGACAACGCTCCGGGAACGCCATGGGAGTTTTGGGCCGAGTGGTATAAGAGGATGCTTAACGGTGAACCTTTGGATTGGGAGTTGCAGCGAAGGGTCGCCTTGATTGATGATGTCATTTGGAACGACGGCCCATTGGCCGTTGCAAATGAAATCAGAGAAGTTCAAGCGCGGTGGGAAGTCGAGAGGGCTTTTTCTGACCTCAAAAACAGCTTAACCGCGCATAGTTCTGCCCGACACGGAATCGGCGGTAACAACCCGCCCGAAGGCATCGAAGACGAAAGTTTGTCTGGTGCGATCACACTAATTTGGGAGGCCGAAGGCGAACTGTCGAAGGCTTTGGAGCAGGAAAATCCTGCTCGTGAGCGAATTGAAGCAATTCTTGCTAAATTCAAATATGGACTGGCGAGTTTTGTCAAATGGTGCGCTAGCAAAGGCGATCTTGCGGTCGATACTTTGATCAAGTGGGGTATTCCTGCTACCGGAGCTGGGTATGCCGCCAATTACCCAGAGAAAATCGAAGCTCTGATTGAAGCCATAGAGCGGTGGTTGCCTTTCCTGTCATGACCGGTGCCGGGCTGAAGCCCGGCCTACGGGTTGGGTGTTTCCGACTCGTGTATTCACTTTTTCGCAACGTATGATTGATCCGTTAACCACTTTGATTCATACTCCCGCGCAGACCGAGACGGGCACAAGACCCGTCCGGGCAGGCAAAAACGAGGCATGAGCATGAAACAGTTCCTCTTAATCGCATTCTGTGCCGCATCGATGACGGCCATCGCTCCGCAGGTTGAGGCCGCGCAGATCAAGCGCGCCTGTCTGGCGTCTGATCGGGCCGCCGCCACACGGGATCGGTGCAGCTGCATCCAGCGCGTGGCAGATCAGGCATTGACGCGCAGTGATCAGAAAACCGTCTCGAAGTGGTTCGAAAACCCCCATCAGGCGCAAGAATTGAAGATGTCGCGCACGGCGCGTGATGATGCGCTATGGGATCGGTATCAGAACTTTGGTCAGATGGCGCAGGCGATCTGTAGCTGACGCACCACAACTCCTTGACCTGATGCAAGCTGCGCCCCAGAAAAGGCGCAGCGAAAGGTGTGTGCGATGGTGATGAAAGGGCTGACCCTGCGGGGCCTTGAGGTGTTCGAGGCTTTGGCGCGGACGGGATCGGTGGCGCAGGCCGCCGAGATCACCGGGCTCAGTCAGCCATCCGTTTCACAGCAATTGCGCAATCTGGAAAAGGCACTGGGCACCGATCTGGTCGATCACGGGCGGCGCCCGATGCGACTGACGCAAGCCGGGCGCAGTTTTCTGGAACGGGCCGAGGCTGTTTTGGCCGAGTTGCAGATGGCACAAAGCGAGCTGTCGGTCATGGAGCTGGGGCACCTGACCACGCTTTCCATCGGGTTGATCGACGATTTCGACAACGATCTGACCCCACGGTTGGCCACGCTGCTGGCGGACAGCCTGACGCGGTCGAATTTCAAACTGATCACCTTGTCCAGCCTGGATCTGTTCGAGGCGCTGGCCGAACAACGGCTGCACATGGCCGTAACCGCACATAGTGGCGAAGTGTTAGAGGGTGTGGTCGAGTATCCTCTGGTACGTGATCCGTTCATTTTGGTGGCACCGAAGGGGTCTGGCGGCGTGGCGGCGGTACAAGACGGTCTACCGTTTCTGCGCTATGCCCGCGAGCAACTGATCAGTCGCCAGATCGAAGTGCATATGGCGCGTGAGGCGCAGGAGTTCGAGGAACGGTTTGAGATCGGGTCGCACATGGCGCTGATGGCCATGGTCGCGCGTGGCCTGGGTTGGGCGATCACGACGCCGTTGGGTTTCATGCGTGCAACACGGTTCCATGACGGCTTGGAGGCCCACCCTGCCCCGTTCGGAGATTTCTCTCGCACGATATCGCTTTTGGCCCGCACCGATTGGTCGGATCAGGTACCGCAGGAGGTCGCGGGTATGACACGCCGACTGATGCAGAACCAGATCATCGAACCGGCCCTGAACAAACTGCCCTGGCTGAACGGGCAGTTGAAGGTGATCGGCGGCTAGCGCTCCAGATGAGCGGCCAGTCCGGCCACTGCTGCTTCGATCAGATCCAGTGCACCATTGAAATCCCGCGTGTAGTAAGGGTCAGGCACATGGTCCGACTGGGATTCATGGGCAAAGTCCGTCAACAAGCGCACATGCGTGTTATTGCCTGCAGGGCGCAGATCTTCGATATCCGCCATGTTGTTTGCATCCATGCCCAGTATCAGGTCGAAACGTTCGAAATCGGCCGCCGTGAACTGTCGGGCACGCAGGTTGCTAAGGTCATAACCCCTGGCTTTGGCGGCGGTCTGCATCGGGCCATAGGGCGGTTTACCCGCGTGCCAGCCCATGGTTCCGGCACTGTCGGTTGTGTGATGCGGCGCGTGAGTGCGAAAGACGCCCTCGGCCGCGGGGGATCGGCAAATGTTGCCGAGACATACAAAGAGGATACGGTGTGTCATGGCCAAGCTGTACCGCGTGGAGGGGATATGGAAAAGATCGTCATTCTGACCGGAGCCGGAATTTCCGCCGAAAGCGGGCTCAGCACCTTTCGCGATGAGGGCGGGCTATGGGCGCAGCACCGGATCGAGGATGTGGCCACACCCGAAGGATTCGCCCGCAACCCGGCGTTGGTGCAGGGGTTTTACAATACCCGTCGCGTTCAGGCTGCTGGCGTAAAACCGAATGCCGCCCACAAGGCGTTGGCCTGGTTGCAACGGGACTGGCCCGGTGAAGTGGTAATCGTCACTCAAAATGTTGACGGCCTGCATGAAGCTGGTGGCGCGCGAAATGTCATTCACATGCACGGGACATTGGCAGGTGCGTTGTGTTCGGCCTGCGGGCATCGCTGGGTTGCTCCACCTGAGATGGCGGTGGGCGAACCCTGCCCTTCCTGCAACCAGCCAACGGCCCGTCCCGATGTGGTCTGGTTCGGAGAAATGCCGTACCACATGGATGAGATTTACGACCATCTAGCCAGCGCATCGCTTTTCGCCGCCATTGGAACATCAGGTCAGGTCTATCCGGCCGCGGCGTTTGTACACGAGGCGCAGGCAGCGGGCGCACAAACCATTGAGATCAATCTGGAGCCGACGCTTGGGGCCACAGGATTTGACACATATATCCTTGGCAAGGCGTCAGAAACGGTGCCGCACTGGGTTGAGCAATTGCTGGCGCGACCCTCATAAGGTGCAGACAACGCTTGATTTATTTGCTTAGATTGCGTCCGAAACAACCGGAGGATCAGCCATGACCGACCAAGAACCCAAAACCGGCGAAATCCTTGAGGATGGCAGCATGGCGCAACGCGACCTGCTGGGCGCGCAATTGTCCAATCTCTGGTGGACCTTTTTGCTGCGCGGGGTTCTTGCGGGAATTGTGGGCATCGCTGCGCTGTTCTGGCCGTCTGGCAGCATCGCCGTACTGTTGCAACTGGTCGGTGTACTGTTGATTTTGGATGGCGGCCTGACACTTTTGGGGATCGGACGTCGCGGGGTGCTGGGAGGCGCTGCAATCGGCGCACTTCTGATCGGTTTGATCCTGTTGATCTGGCCCGAAGGCACGGTCAAGCTTGCCTTTTTCCTTTTGGGCGCATGGGCGCTGATTATCGGAATCGGGTCACTGGCTGCGGCTCAACAGATGCATGAGCGGGATCCACAGCGCGGGTCCCTGCGTGTCTCGGGCTTTGTGGCTTTGGTTATCGGGTTGGTTCTGATGATCTGGCCAGCAGTAGCGCTGGTGGCTTTGGGTTGGGGTATCGCCTTCTCAGCGCTGGCAATTTCTGCTGTCATGTTCTGGCTGGCCTCGCGGTTCCGCAAAGCGGGTGACCGGGTTGGATTGAAGACCGTCAATAAGTAAAGCATCCAGTGCCCAAACGCGTTTCAGGCCGGGCAATGCCCGGCCTGACGTTTCTACAAAAGTCGCATTACGGTCCGAAGACACGCGCTTTAGTCTGAATGCGATCCGTGATCGTGCGCGCCATGTCCACCTTTGTCCTGACGCTCAAGGTCGACGGGGATCTCGATCTCGACCTCACCAGCATTCTCGAAAATCAGTGTCACTGGAACCTTGGCATCTTGCTCAAAGGGTGCAGTCAGGCCCATGAACATAACATGGTCGCCACCGCGTTTCAGCATGTGAGTTTCGCCCGCTGGAATCACAAAGCCTTCTTCGACATGCACCATCTTGGCCACACCGTTGCCGTCAACCTTGTGCGTGTGCAGCTCAACGCGCGCCGCAGCATCTGACGTTACGCCAATCAGGCGGTCGTCCGTGTCACCCTGGTTCTGGATCATCATGAACGCAGCACCAGCCTTGGCCGTTTTACCGGAAGAACGGGCATAAGCGTCATCCACGCTAATGGTACCGTCAGCCAATGCAGGAACGGCCAGGGTCATAGCGGCCAAGGTTGCGAGCAGTTTGGATTTGAAAGACATCGCGTCTCTCCTTGTCGTTTGATTTCTTGGAATAAGATGGAGTTTCAAACAACAACAGGCGGCGCGCGGGCCGGGGTGTGGGGAACCGGCAATGCAATCTGATTACCGACATCCCGTAACGGCGCAGGCTGTGCCAATTCCGGGGGTGCGGGCATTGCAGGATAGGCCGCAGCAATCGCACCCATAAGGGACAACGCGTAATCCGGGCAGTAATGCGGTGGCGCAGTGGGCTGACCACTTTCGTCCATATAGACAACCACCGGGCCAGTGCCGGTGCACAGCACCATCTGACCTACGGCATTGTCCATGCCGCGTGACATCGCAACGCCCTGCCCGGTCAGCACCAGCATCAGGGAAACGACGAAAGGTAGGAATCTGGCAGTCTTAGGTCTCATCCTGACCTTGGTATAGGTCAGCGCCCGAAGGCGCTTCAAGCGCAAAAGGGTCGCGCTTGAAGCAGGTCTTAGTAGTCCAGTCCGGGCCGCTTCACCTCGCTTGCGGTAAAGCTGGTATGGGTCCGGTTCACCCTGCGCTGCATCTGTGAACAGGCTGCAATTGCCTTACGAAACACAGCGGCCAGAAACAAAAACAGGTAAAAACTTTTTAACGACATTATAGGGCCCCCGCCTGATGAATGCCCTGACGTTAGGTCAGATTCGAATCTCTGTATGTGAAGAAATTCACCAATCCAGAAAAATAATTTCGAATTTGGGAACAATGCCAAACACCCATGGGCATCTGCAACACGAAAAAGCCCCGCACCAAAAGGTGCAGGGCTTTGAATTCTATAAGGAAAAAGGCTTAGGCCGAGGCTTGCGCCTTGGCGATTTCCTTTTTAACTTTCAGTGCGTTTGCCGACAGCTCTTCGTCCTTGGCTTTGGCCAGGAACGCGTCCAGACCACCGCGGTGGTCGACCGAGCGCAGCGCAGCTGCCGAGATGCGCAGCTTGACGCCACGGCCCAGAGTCTCGGACTGCAGGGTTACGTCGTTCAGGTTCGGCAGGAAACGACGTTTGGTTTTGTTGTTGGCGTGGCTGACATTGTTGCCAGTCATCGGGCCTTTTCCGGTCAGTTCGCAACGGCGCGACATGGTTTCTTCCTTTGTTTCTGGAGGCCGGGCTTCAGACCCTTGGCCAAATCACAAGGGGCGCAACCCGAAGTCGCGCCCGAAAACTGGTTGGATGCGTGTAGTGGGAATCGCCGGGAGGGTCAAGACAGGCCGCGCGAAATCTTTCATTTTGCTCGGCCGTCAGGATCCTTGCCCGCGCCCAACCATCAGGTCAGCGTGCTCAGCAGTTCCTCCGCCGCTTTGGCCGGGTTCAGATGTCCGGCTGAGACTTCGGCGTTCAGACGCTCCATCTCGGCCCTGGCTTGCGGCGTGTCAAGGCGCGCAAGCAGAGCATGGCGAACCTCTTGATCGAACCAATAACGCGCCTGCGCGGCGCGGTTTGCCTCCCATATGCCGTTGTCACGACGCCATTGGGTCAAGGATTGCATTTCCTCCCATGCTTTCTCCAGGCCCTGCTCTTCAACCGCTGAAACAGTCATGGCCTTGGGAAAGCCTTCCGGGTCTTGTGGACGCTTGCGCAGCAGCCGCAATGCACCTGCATAGTCAGCGCAGGTACGCGTTGCGGTCGCCTTCAAGTCACCATCGGCCTTATTGATAAGGATGATGTCGGCCATTTCCATGATCCCGCGTTTCACTCCCTGCAATTCGTCTCCGCCCGCTGGGGCCAACAACAGCAGGAACAGATCCGACAGTTCGGACACAACCGTTTCCGACTGCCCGACCCCCACAGTTTCGATCAGCACCACATCATAGCCCGCAGCCTCGCACAGGGCGATGGCCTCGCGGGTACGACGGGCAACACCCCCGAGGTGGCTTTGACTGGGAGAAGGACGGATAAAGGCGTTTTTTTCACGGCTCAGGCGCTCCATTCGCGTCTTGTCACCCAGAATCGACCCACCCGAACGGGCTGAGCTTGGATCAACCGCCAATACGGCCACGCGCAGCCCTTGCCCCGTCAGCATCATGCCGAAGCTTTCGATGAAAGTGGACTTGCCCACACCGGGTGTCCCCGACAGACCGATCCGCAACGCCTGACGTCCCGATCCCGCCAGTTGGGCCAAAAGATCGCCAGCCTGTGCCCGGTGATCAGCGCGGTTGCTTTCGACCAGAGTAATCGCACGCGCCAGCGCCCGACGCTCACCGTTCAAAATCCTGTCGCTTAAACTGTCTGTCTGCATTCTTGTCCCGATCCATGAGGCAGGAATAGTTGCCGTGGTCGGGGGGTATTTGTCCAGACCAGAGAGCGCAGGAAATGCGTTCCATGCAAAACCTGCGGCATTTCGTATGGGGTATGGGGCCGGTGGGCGCGTGGGAACTAGACGCCACTGGAACGATGGCGGATAAGGTCCGCATGACATCACGCCTGCCGATAGACGACGCCGTTCCCGACCTGCTGGATGCCCTACGCACACATGGGCGAGCGGTATTGCAAGCACCACCGGGCGCAGGCAAAACCACGCGGGTGCCATTGGCGATGCTCGAAGCGGGCCTGTGCGACGGCAAGATCGTGATGCTGGAGCCCCGCCGCCTCGCGGCACGGGCGGCAGCCGATCGGATGGCCGAAACTCTGGGCGAACGCGCGGGACAAACCGTGGGTTACCGCGTGCGCGGCGACGCGAAAGTGTCAAAAGACACGCGGATCGAGGTCGTAACCGAAGGCATCCTGACCCGGATGCTGCAATCCGACCCTGACCTGCCCGGTATTAGCGCGGTGATTTTTGACGAGTTCCACGAACGCTCTCTGAACGCCGATCTCGGACTGGCGCTGTGCCTTGAGGTGGCAGGTGCGCTGCGGGAGGATCTGATCCTTCTGGCCATGTCCGCCACGTTGGACGCCGAACCCGTTGGTCGGTTGATGGATGCCCCGCTGATCACGTCCGAGGGGCGCAGCTTTCCGGTCGAGACCCGCTGGCTGGGTCGCCCCCTGGGGCCGCAAGCACGGCGTCTGGATGCGCTGGTTGAACTGGTGGTACAGGCCGAGCGTGAAACGCGCGCCACTGGGGGTGGCCTTTTGGTTTTTCTGCCCGGCGAGGGCGAGATCCGTCGGGCTGAAGGCGCGTTGAAATCCCGACTACCCGAAGCCTGTGCCGTGCATCCGTTGTTCGGGGCAATGCCCTTTGCCGCCCAGCGCGCGGCGATTGTCCCTGCCAAGACCGGGCGCAAAGTGGTGCTGGCGACGTCGATTGCCGAAACGTCGCTGACCATCCCCGATATCCGGGTGGTCGTGGATATGGGTCAAGCACGGCGGGCGCGGTTTGATCCGGGCTCGGGCATGTCGCGGCTGGTCACAGACCGCGTGACACGGGCTGAAGCGACGCAACGCGCAGGCCGCGCGGGCCGTGTGGCCGATGGCGTTTGTTATCGGCTCTGGTCAAAAGGTGAGGAAGGCGCGCTGGCCGCCTATCCGCCAGCCGAGATTGAGGCGGCCGATTTGACCGGGTTGGCGTTAGAGCTGGCCCTTTGGGGCGCGGATGCCAGCGATTTGGCTTTTCTGACCCCACCACCCGACGGAACCATGTCCGAGGCGCGGGCTTTGCTAAGAATGCTGGGCGCGTTGGACGGCAACGGCCGGATCACGGATCACGGGCGCGCCTTGGCAGCGCTGCCTCTGCACCCCAGGCTGGGTCACATGTTAGAGCGCGCAGGCGTGCAGGCCGCACCACTGGCCGCGCTGATGGCCGAGCGCGACCCTCTGCGCGGTGCTCCGGTCGATATCGCGCTGAGGCAAGAGGCGCTTCGGGATGTGCGGGCGTTTCAACGCAACCGCGTCTGGCAGGTGAATATGGGTGCCCTGGACCGAATAAAGGCCGAGGCCAAACGGTTGCGGGCGCAAGCCACCGACGGATCCGAGCCGCAAAGCACGGCTGCTATGGCCGCCCTCGCCTATCCAGATCGCATAGGACAAAGGCGCAAGGGTGAAGCGCCACGCTATGTGCTTTCGGGCGGCAAAGGCGTTGTTCTGGACAACGGCGACACGCTGGCAGGCGCGCCTTACTTGGTTGTGACCGATACGGACGGCAACCCGCGCGAAGCAAAGGTGCGTCTGGCCACACAGATCTCGGAACAAGAGATTCGGGATTTGTTCTCGGACCAAATCACGTGGACAGACAGCTGTACATGGTCGAAACGCGAGCGCCGGGTTGTGTCCCGACGGCAGGAGCGGTTCGGATCGATCACGCTGGAGGATCGTATCTGGAAGGATGTCCCCGATGATGTTGTCGCCAGGACAATGTTGGACGGGGTACGTGATCTGGGCTTGCGACTGGATGGGGCTGCCGCGCGACTGGCGGCTCGGGTCGAACTGGTTCGCGCGGACGGGGTCGATTTGCCCGATTTCTCGGTCGAGGGTCTGATGGCCAATTTGGAGGATTGGCTGCTGCCGATGCTGTCAGGTGTCAAAAGTGCAGAAGATTGGAAGCGGTTCGATCTATTGCCCGCCTTGCGCGCCAGATTGGATTGGTCCCAAACGCAAGAGCTGGACCGGCGCGCACCGGGGTCGTTTGAAACACCGCTGGGGCGCAAGGTGCCGATTGATTACAGTGCTGCGGTCCCAGAAATCTCGGTCCGGTTACAGGAGTTGTTTGGCGTATCCAGTCATCCGGTTGTCGGAGGCACGCCGCTTAAGATCACCCTTCTGTCACCCGCTCAACGTCCGATCCAGATTACACGTGATCTACCCGGATTTTGGGCCGGCTCATACGCAGACGTCCGCAAAGACATGAGGGCGCAATATCCCAAACATCCCTGGCCCGAGGACCCAACCCAAGCCGACCCCACGCTAAGAGCCAAACGCAGGCGTGATTAACCTCGCCTTTAAAGCCGGAAACACACAGTTTTCCGCAATCCGCCCCTAAAACCGCTCGTGAACAGAGAATTCCTGAAGATTTAATTGAAATTCAACAATTCCACTGTTACGTCCCTTCAACTCTGGTAACGGAACTTGATTGAAGCGCTTCTGATGGGTTCAAAACTGCGAAATCTATGGGAAGAGGTCGGCAGACCTCTGATCTTGCGCCCTCGGCGGGTGCAGTTTGCGGCCCTTTGCACCCGAAAGACAAAAGGCCAGGACGAAGTTCTGTTGATCACCAGTCGTGACACCGGGCGCTGGATCATTCCAAAGGGCTGGCCCATCGACGGTCTGGACGGGGCTGAAACAGCACGACAGGAAGCCTGGGAAGAGGCCGGAGTGCGCGCGGAAACCGTTGATAAGAAGCCGATAGGTCAATTTACCTACGACAAAATCCTCAAGGATGGGTCTGCACAGCCAGTGTTGACCAATGTCTACCGGATTACCGTCAGCAAGCTGGTCGAAGATTTCCCCGAAGCTCATCAGCGAACACGCAAGTGGTTTTCCCCGGCTAAGGCTGCCTTGCAGGTCCAGGAACCTGAATTGCAGGCGCTGTTGCGCAGAATGTAACGTTTACGCAACAATTTTATGACACGTGGCTTGCCCTTTTTACGGCGAACCGTTAGCTGCGGGCGGTCTGAAAAACTGATCAAGCCCATGTCTGATACAAACCCAAAACCGCGCTGGCAGGCGCTGGACAGCGACCTGCATCGCATTTCCCGCGTTGAAAACGCCAGCCTACACGTGTCGCGCCCCATGCTGGCACCCGGAATCGCGTTGGCGTTCATGGTCGTTGCAGGGCTGCTGGCAGCGGTTCTGTTCGGTCAGGCCGAGGGCAGCTATGTCGTGGTGGCTGCTGCCGCGTTCGGGGCTTATATGGCGATCAATATCGGCGCCAATGATGTGGCCAACAACATGGGCCCGGCAGTTGGTGCAAACGCCCTGACCATGGGCGGGGCCATTGTGATTGCCGCCATTGCCGAAAGCGCGGGCGCGTTGCTGGCGGGTTGCGATGTGGTCTCGACCATCTCGAAGGGCATTATCGACCCTGCATCGGTTCAGAACAGCAATGTGTTCATCTGGGCCATGATGGCGGCTCTGATTTCTTCAGCCATGTGGGTCAATCTGGCGACTTGGGTCGGCGCGCCGGTCTCAACCACGCACTCGGTTGTCGGCGGGGTTATGGGCGCTGGAATCGCAGCTGCGGGGCTGAGCGCAGTCAGCTGGGGCACGATGAGCGCGATTGCGGCCAGTTGGGTGATCTCGCCCGTGCTGGGCGGTGTGATTGCCGCGTGTTTTCTGGCGCTCATCAAGGCCAAGATCCAGTATCAGGACGACAAGATTGCGGCTGCCCGTAAATGGGTGCCTGTCCTTGTGGCGGTGATGGCAGGGGCTTTTGCAACTTACCTTGCGGTCAAAGGTCTGAAACGCATCGTGAAGATCGAGCTTGAGATGGCTCTTCTGATCGGTTTGGGCGCGGGTCTGCTGGCCTGGTCTGCCGCCGTTCCATGGGTACGGCGCAAGTCCGAAGGGCTTGAAAACCGGACACGATCTCTGAAAACCCTGTTTGGCCTGCCTCTGATCATCTCGGCCACGTTTCTGAGTTTTGCCCATGGCGCCAATGACGTGGCCAATGCGGTCGGTCCTTTGGCTGCGATTGTGCACGCGGCAGAATTCGGAGATTTTGCGTCAAAAGTTACAATCCCGCTTTGGGTGATGATCATCGGCGCGTTTGGAATTTCGTTCGGCCTTTTCCTGTTCGGCCCCAAGCTTATCCGTATGGTCGGAAGCCAGATCACCAAGCTGAACCCGATGCGTGCCTTCTGCGTAGCCCTTTCGGCAGCAATTACCGTGATTGTAGCCAGCTGGCTTGGCCTTCCGGTCAGCTCAACGCACATTGCAGTGGGTGCGGTCTTTGGCGTTGGATTCTACCGTGAATGGCACTCGGAACGGCGGCGCAAGCAAGTAAGCTTTCAGCGTACAGCGACCCAAAGCCTGGCCCCCGAAGAACACCGTCGTCGCAAGCTGGTACGACGCTCACACTTCATGACAATTGTGGCTGCATGGGTGATCACCGTACCTGCCGCTGCAACCATGTCGGCCGTTATCTACTGGATGCTGACTGCCTTCGTATGACCCGGGTGATCACAGCCTGATCTGATCCGGCGTCAGCGGGTGATCGGGTGCGTGTTTGATCAGGTCAGACACTTGCGTGCAGATGGGCGTCGGCACGCCGGTTTCCCGACCCAGTCGTATGATATGGCCTTGCAAACTGTCGATTTCTGTCTGCCGTTCCGCCATCAGATCGTAGGCCATCGAGGTACGGGCACTGGGATCAATGGTCAGCATCCTGGCCGCAATGCGGGTAAACAACGGCGTCGGCAGCCGCAGGATATGCGGCGTCATCCAAGCGGGAAGCGGCGTGGTAGAGGCCACAGGGTGCCCCGCTGCTTTTAGAACCGAAAGCGCCTCTGCCATCTGATCCGCTACAAGGAAGCGCCAGTCGCGGCTTGTCAGTTGATCCACAATTGTAAGGCCAGACAACGCATTCAGCGCGTTGTTCAGGTTGATCAGCAACTTGCCCCATTGCACAGCTTCGATCTGGTCACTCGCCAAGACAGGCAGATCCGGGCTGCTGAGGCGGGACGCCAGATCGCCCGGACCGCTTTCAATAACAATCTCGCCCGACGTCGCCCGGTGATAAGTGCCCGGGCCATTGGGCACGACGTTGAAAGGCACCATTCCGGCGCGCACATCACGCCCGGGCAAGGCTGCGCGCAAGGTCGCTGCGTTTTCGATCCCGTTCTGCCACGACAGAACCGGCACGTCCGGCAGTGCCTCGGTGCCGATCTGGTCAGCCATATCCGCCGTGGCCCCCGATTTCACGGTAACGATGATCAGTTCCGCGTGCCTCAGGCAAGTCGGATCCTGACTGAGAGATAACGATGCCGCCGGTGCGGTATAATCGAGCCCGTCAAAATCCGTGACCCTCAACCCGTTTTCGCGGATCGGATCCAGCACCCGCGCGCGACCCAGAAGGGTGACGGCATGGCCTGCACGGGCCAGCAAGGCACCGCAATAGCAGCCAATACTGCCCGCACCTGCAATAACAAGTTTCATAATACCCCCTCAGAAACACCTGAAAGGATCACCGCAAATGGCCTGTTACACAAGCCCGCCACCAAAAGGGTGGCCTGTCACCGCGCCAGCCGCGGTTTCGTTCGCTCAAGTTCTTCGGAAATTGGGATAAATTCCTGATCGTCACCGGGCGGAAGATGGAAGGCACCATTGGCCCAATCGGCGCTTTTCCACTCACGCGTTGCAGTTTCGATCTTTTCTTTCGAAGACGAGACGAAGTTCCACCAGATGTAACGGTCTTCGTTCAGCGTCGCACCGCCAAGCAGCATCAGCCGCGCACCCAAAGGGCCCGCCTTGACCGATAGTTTGTCACCGGGGCGGAACACCATCATGCGGCCTTCGTAAAATGTGTCGCCCGCGATCTCGACTGAACCTTGCGTGACATAGACGCCGCGATCCTCGTGATCGTCGGGCAGCGGGAAAGAGGCACCCGGTTCAAGCTGCACATCCAGATAGAATGTTTCAGACAGCATGGTGACCGGGCTGGATTCACCATAGGCCGAACCAAGGATTAACCGCGCGCTGACACCCGCATCCTGAATATGCGGCAGCGCGGCTTGTTTGTGGTGCTCAAAATCAGGTGCCATATCCTCATGCGCTTCGGGTAATGCGATCCAGGTCTGGATACCAAACAGGCTGTGTTTCTTGCCCCGTGTCTCATCACTGGTGCGTTCGGAATGGGTCACGCCGCGACCTGCGACCATCCAATTGACCTCACCTGGATAGATCATCTGGTGAGTGCCAAGGCTGTCGCGATGCTCAAACTCGCCCTGATAGAGGTACGTGACCGTGCCCAACCCGATATGCGGGTGGGGCCGCACGTCTATGCCACCTTCGGTGATGAATTCAGCTGGACCCATCTGATCGAAGAAGATGAACGGGCCCACCAATTGCCGTTGGACCGAAGGCAAAGCGCGGCGCACCTCAAACCCTCCAAGATCTCGGGCGCGCGGAATAATCAACGTATCCAGCGCCGGATTTTCCGAGACGCAATCAGGATTATGTGTCGGGTTCCAACTCATTCCTTTACTCCCTAAATCGCAGATGGCCAGGCTGGCACATCGTTCGCTGATTCAAGAGATAACCCTAAACACGCCCCAATAAAGTGCATTTTCGCACATATCGGGTGCGGAACGAGTGTTTTTAGCGTGGCCAGAGTTGAGGGAAGAACGGGCCGTCGATCCGATCCCCTTCGCCATAGCCCGCAGCCTCGAACTGCGCACGTTCGTCTTTAGCCCAGTCGCCACGGTATCGGATGACACCATCCGGAGCGGTCATGCGAAGGGTAAAACGGCGAACCGTTTCCGACGGGGTCGTCGCCGATAGCCCGCCATGTAACGTTCGCATATCGAAGAAGATGCAGTCCCCTAACTCCAGATCCCATTGCAACAGGTCAAAGGCGTCAGGGTCCGCGTTCACATCAGGTGGCGGGTGATACGTTTTCCCTGCAACCTCGGTTGGTTCATAGCTTGGATGCCCATCAGCAAAGCGCACCCGCATGAAAAGCTTGTTCCACAGGTGCGATCCCCTCACAAAAGCGATGCCGTTTTCCTTCGTTACCGGCTCCAGCGGCAACCACAGGACGCACATTGTGCCCTCAAAATCGAAGTAGGACAAATCCTGATGAAAGGGCGGACGCGAGGTTGATCCGGCTTCGCGAAGGAACCAGTTGTCCATGACAAGGTTGACGGATGGTGCGCCCAACAAACCAGCGGCAAGCGGTGCGCACGGTGAGTTGTGAACGAACTCGGTGAATTGGGGGATCTTGTTCCAGGCCCAGTAGTCTTCGAAGTATGCCGGAGCATTTGGGTCTTTGGTGTGGCGGGTGAAGTTGTCTGTTGGGTTTTCAAGGTCGGCTTCAATCCCTGCACGCAACAATGACAGCCAGTCGCGCGAGAATTTGGACCTCAGAACAACGGCGCCGTCGCGCTGATATGCGGCAATGTCTTCGGCTGAAACATGATCCGTTTGTGCCATGGACTAAACTTCGAAACAGGTTGCTTGGGCCTGAGCATGGCACTTGGCCGAAGCATAGGTCAAAGAATTTCGGTTGTTCTGCAGGCAACCACCCTCACAGAAGCGTGAGAGTGCTCGCTTTTAATCCGGATCACCTCGGAATCTGTCGGAACCATGCTATCTTTGGCGATAAGGTCGCAGACTGACCTGAATGGATTGGGAACTGGAGGGTTCTTGATGACGAATGCGCTGTTTTCTCGTCGCACCCTGATCGCTCAGGGCGCTGCAGTAGTCGGGACCGGGATATCCGGACTACTGGTTCCAGCCCGCGCAAGCGGACTGGCCCCGACGCCCTCGATGCGGGGCGGAGCCAACAACTATCGCCCCGGCGCACCCATCGTGGACCGGATTGGTGGCGGTGGATTCTGGATGACCGGCACAGTGCGGCGCGCAGGTGATGGGGCCCCCCTACCTAGCCAACGCATTCAAATCTGGGCGCATACTACCGAAGGGCATGAACGCGATCCGCAAAGCCATGGTGCCACTTTGACGAATGCAAACGGTGAGTTCCGCCTTGAAATGCCTCAGATCGTGCCCGCTTTCGGACAGCCACACGGGCATCTCGCTTACGACAGCGGCGAATTCGAGACCGTTTTCCTGCGTCCTGTGATGTCGAGCGCCAAGGACAAGACGCTCGCCGCCCATTTTGTATTGCAGCCTCTCTGAGAGGTGTTGAAGAGTAGTTTGATCTGGGGGCTGTTGAGTGCCGCCCTTGCAATCCCGATCATCGCAGCGGCCTATAGCCCTTATCTGGCGTGGCGCGATCCGGTTTACATTCTTGCCGGATTCGCGGGTATAGCGGGAATGTGTCTTCTGCTGCTGCAACCGCTGCTGGCCGGGCGCTGGTTGCCAGGACTTTCTCCAGTGTCCAGCCGCCATTGGCACAGGCGGTGTGGGTTGGCCCTGATCGTGGCCATATTGATCCATGTGGGAGGTCTATGGATCACCAGCCCGCCAGATGTAGTCGACGCCCTGCTTTTTGTTTCAGCCACCCCGTTTTCGAATTGGGGTGTCATCGCGATGTGGTCAGCTTTTGCGACAGCTCTGTTGGGTGTCATACGCCAACGCTTGAACCTGCGGTTTCGCCTTTGGCGGCTTAGCCATACCGCTCTGGCAATGGTAACGATTATCGGCAGCGTTGTTCACGCGATGCTGATCGAGGGAACGATGGAAATCATGACCAAGACCGCGCTATGCGTTCTGGTCCTCTTGGCGAGCACACGTACACTCGCCAAGCTAAAGGTTTGGGACATCCGCCGACGCGCTTAAACGCCCAGGCACCAGCGCATGACCGCCTTTTGCGCATGCAGGCGGTTTTCGGCCTCATCGAAGATGACCGAGTTCGGGCCGTCCATCACCTCGGACGTGGCTTCTTCTTCACGGTGCGCGGGCAGGCAGTGCATGAACAACGCATCCGGTTTGGCGTGTGACATGAGTTCCGTGTTGACCTGATAGGGGCGCAGCAAGTTGTGGCGGCGTTCCTTGGCGGATTGGGAATCATGCATGGAAACCCAGGTGTCCGCGACCACAAGATCAGCACCTTCAACGGCTTTGAACGGGTCGCGCTCCACCACGATTTGCGAGCCCTTCTGGCGGGCAAAACCCATGAACTCTTCTTCGGGATCAAATTGCGCAGGACCTGTGAATGTCAGATCGAATCCGAACTGGCCTGCAGCATGCAGGAATGAGGCACAGACGTTGTTCCCATCTCCGGTCCAGACCACCTTTTTGCCTGCAATCGGGCCACGGTGTTCTTCAAACGTAAGCACGTCAGCCATGATCTGGCAGGGATGCGTGCGGTCGGTCAGGCCGTTGATCACCGGTACATCCGAGTATTCCGCCATCTCGGTCAGGATGGTTTCGTCAAAGGTCCGGATCATGATCATGTCGACGTAGCGCGACAGAACGCGGGCCGTGTCGGCGATCGTTTCGCCGTGCCCCAATTGCATGTCCTTGCCCGAGAGCACCATGGTTTGCCCACCCATTTGGCGGACACCCACGTCAAAGGACACACGTGTCCGGGTCGAAGGCTTTTCAAAGATCAGCGCAACCATCCGGTCTTTCAGAGGTTGCTCCTGATCGAGTGCTGCCTTGGGTCGACCCAGACGCGCCTGTTTCATTGCACCCGCCTGATCAATCATGGCCCGCAGGTCGCTGGCATCGGTTTTATGGATGTCGAGGAAATGGTTCATTTTACTTCGCTTTTTGGCTGATGACGGGTGGGGGCCAGCCCCCACACCGCCGGAGTATTTGGGAAAAGATGAAGCTCAGGCCGTTGCAAGCTGGGTTTCGATTTGTTTCGCGGCCTTTTCGAGGCGGATCATGGCTTGTGCGATATCATCCTCGGTCAATGTCAGTGGCGGCAGAAGACGGATTACGTTGTCGGCGGCCGGGACAGTGATGACTTCGTTATCGTAGCCTGCGTTAACCACATCGATATTGGCTGTCTTGCATTTGAGGCCAAGCATCAGGCCAGAGCCGCGAACCTCTTCGAACACATCAGGGTGGTCGGCAATCAGACCTTCGAGTTTTTGACGTAGAAGGCCGGCCTTGCGATTGACCCCTTCGAGGAAAGCTGGCGTTGCGACCTGATCGATCACAGCGCAGCCCACGGCGCAGCCCAAAGGGTTGCCGCCGTAGGTCGAGCCATGGGTGCCAGCCGTCATACCGGAGGCTGCATCTTCGGTTGCCAATACCGCGCCAAGAGGGAAGCCGCCGCCGATGCCTTTAGCGACCATCATGATGTCAGGGGTAATCCCTGCCCATTCATGCGCAAAGAGCTTGCCAGTACGGCCAACACCACATTGGACCTCATCGAGGATCAGCAGAAGACCATTGTCGTCGCAAATCTGACGCAGAGCTTTGAGTTCAGCATCAGGCACCGGGCGAATGCCACCTTCGCCCTGAACCGGCTCGATCAGGATCGCAGCGGTTTTATCGGTTATGGCGTTTGTGACGCCGTCGAGATCGCCGAAGGTGAGATGAACGAAACCGGGCAGCAACGGGCCGAAGCCTTTGGTCATCTTTTCAGACCCGGCGGCGGCAATACCAGCCGAGGACCGTCCGTGAAACGAGCCGTCAAAGGTTATGATCTCGACCCGCTCGGGCTGACCTTTGTCATAGAAGTACTTACGTGCCATTTTCACAGCCAACTCGCAGGATTCAGTGCCGGAGTTCGTAAAGAATACCGTGTCGGCAAAGGTGTGTTCCACCAGTTTGTCGGCCAGCGCCTGCTGTTGTGGGATGTTGTACAAGTTCGAGACATGCCAAACGGCATGCGCCTGTTCGGTCAGAGCGGCCACCAGTGCGGGATGCGCGTGGCCCAGCGCATTTACAGCGATCCCCGCCCCGAGGTCCAAGAAACGTCGGCCATCCGCCTCGGTCAGCCAGGCGCCTTCGCCCTTCACAAATGTCAGGGGCGCGCGATTATAGGTCGGCAGAACGGACGGGATCATCGGATCATCCTTTTCGAATAGCTTGAGCCCTGTGAGTGATACACGAGAGCCTTGGTCGTCAACAGATTTGGTGGGGTTTGCGCAGATTTTGAACGCGCAATAGATCAAACAGGCCGGTTACGCGGTCAGGCGTCGGCGTCGGAGTCGCAGGATATGTGCGGTTTTGATCATAGTGGCTCGTATAACGAGGCTGGTTCGATCTGGAAACCCTTTATTTGCGATGCTTCGAAAATTCACTCGGGCGTGCTTGCGACAAGATTTCTTGCTTGTCATTCGCGCCCGCGTGCCGCACCGCTGGGGCATGACACCCGCACGCCAGAATCCAGCCCTTGCGGCCCTGTTTATCTTTGCCGCCAGCGCCCTTTTGGCTGGCACGACCTTGCTGGCCAAGGCGCTTGGTACAGATACGCTGGGCCCGCCAATGCATCCGATGCAGATCAGCCATGGTCGGTTTTTGTTTGCGTTTCTTGTGATCATTTCAGCTATTGCCGTTTCGCGCCCGACCCTGAGACGCCCGCATTGGGGGTTGCATATTGGGCGCACCAGTTTTGGGTGGCTGGGTATTACACTGATGTTTGCTTCGGTCGCATATATTCCGATCGCGGATGCAACTGCGATTTCATTCCTGAACCCGGTCTTTGCCATGGTTCTGGCCATCCCGTTATTGAAGGAAGGGGTTGGACCCTGGCGCTGGCTGGCGGCGGCAGTTGCCCTTGTCGGCGCATTGATCCTGTTGCGCCCGACCCCAGCCAGTTTTCAACCCGCGGCTTTGCTGGCGTTGACCGCAGCCGCGGTCATTGGAATGGAGCTAATTTTCATTAAAAAGCTGTCGGGCCGCGAAATTCCGATCCAGATTTTGTTGGTGAACAACTCAATGGGACTGGCGATTGCCTCTGTTGCCGTGATTGCCGTGTGGCAGACGCCCAATTCAGCACAATGGGCGGCGTTGGCTGGAATCGGCGTTTTGATGGCCTGTGCGCAAGCCTGTTTCGTCAATGGCATGGCGCGGGCGGATGCTTCTTTTGTGGCACCGATCAGCTATGCAACACTGATCTTTGCTGCGCTCTATGATTTCATTGCGTTCGATGTGATCCCGGATCGGATAAGCCTGATTGGATCCGCCACGATCCTGACCGGAGGACTGATCCTGGTCTGGCGCGAAGCGCGAGTGGTTAAACGCCCTTCAGTGCGCAGTGATCGATAAGTTCCGAATCTGTGTCTCGCCTGACTGCAACCACTCGGAAATCCAGTGCGGATGAATGGGGTTCACGGGATTTACGACGTAGTGCCCAAGTTCGGCATCCGGTTGCGTGTTTCTAAGATCGTTGAACGCGACTTCACGGTACTCATTCACCATCACATCGACAACTTTAAGAACCTGAGCCAATTCGATTGACCCGTCTTTCTTGACCTTGGCCCAGAATTCGTACTCGGCCCCGTACTCCGCCTCAGCAGCGCGAACATAAGCCGCTTCGATTTCCCGCAATGCGGTTTCCTGTGGGATCTGCTGTTGTCGGGACAGGACGTTTGCCAAGACGAGCAAGTTTCGCTCGGCTTTCAGGTTCAGCCCTTCAGGAAGGTCCAGAAATATTTCATCTGTCATGCAGACACTTCCACTGCAGGCTTATTGTTCCGGACCAGGCGTTGGCACAACCGATCTATGTTCTTTCCGTGGGCATGAAACGGTCGCGCAGGCGCGGGGCTGGTTTTTTCATCGAGAAGGTTGGGGAACAGACATTGCAGCTCTTCAATTGCTTCGGCGCTCAGCATTTTCATCGCTTCGGGGCCGATATAGAGAGACTCGGCATAGGCACCATCCGCGACCACAATTGAGTGGTCTTCGAGTGCGAAATGGAAATACTCAACCTCTTCACAGGTTTCGACGCTCTCAACCCCCTGCAACCCGGTAAGCTTCTTGGCGGGAACAAGTATTTCAGCCTCTCCCAGAACCCGTTGCGCCACTTTTGAGCGCACCAACAGACGGTGTTGAGGAGATACCATCAGATCGGTTGCTGGCATGCCCAGACCAAGTGCACCTTTCCGAATGCGTATCGGTCGCATTTTAGGATTGGCAATCAGGTCAAGACGGCTGAGTTTCTTGGACCCAATCCAACGGATGGCCTGAGGCTCACAGTCCAGAGTTGTGACCAGGTCGCCCACCTCAAGGTCATCAATGTCCACTTCACCATCCGTTGTCATAATCCGGGTGCCGGACGTGAAACAAACCATCAGCGAGACATTGTCGAGGATCGTCCCAAGACTGTTGTTTGGACCCTGCTCGGTAAAGCGAAGCGTGTAAGTTCCTTCCGCACCGAAATTGAAGTTCAGGGTAACGTTCTCGAAGCTTCCAACTGTGGTCGGCGTCACGACTTGCTGAAAAATCACATTGTTGCTGGAATCCACAACCTCAACAAGAACCGGGTCTGCAAACACCCCGCCAGTGTTCCGGGCACCGATGTCGAAACTCAGCGTGGCCCCCCTGTTGTCACCTGTCACCACAAAACTTTGTTGAACAACCGAAGTCACGCCGCTGTTGCCATCAAGCTCAAGGACAAGATCTGATGGATCTCCACCGCTGAAGAACAGTGATTCCTGGCCTATCTCGATTTCAGTGCCGAACCACGCCCCATAAGTGCTGAAGGTCTGAAACGGACCTGAAATGCCGGGTGACTGAAAATCCCCACCGACAATAAGTTCTGTAAGTGCCATAAGAAAATCGCCTGTCGCTATTCAACAACCAAGTACCCTACTCGAGCCTTGCCGCCAACATAACAGTCGGAAAACGCATCAACTTTACGTCACGTCGCCTGCGCGGCCCTACGCCTTGAGCCGATACCCTGTGCGCAGCATCTGCCAGGTTATGAGGCCGATCACCACGGTTGCAAAGGAGCAGACGGCCATTCCCACCCAAGGTGAGCTGTCCGAGACACCGATCATGCCGAAACGCAACCCGTCGATCAGATAGAACACCGGATTGAGGTGGGTCAGACGGTTCAAAACCGGTGGGAGCGCCTGAACCGAGTAGAACGTGCCCGACAGGAAGGCCAGCGGCGTGACGATGAAATTGGTGATGGCTGCCATCTGGTCGAACTTGTTCGCAAAAATCCCGGCAAACAGGCCCAACGCCCCCATGAAAGCGCCGCCAAGTAGAATAAAGATCAGTGCGATCATTGGATGCTGTGGTGTGATGGACAAAACGACCAACAACGCAACAGCGACAACACACGCAATAAGAAATCCCCGGGCGATTCCCCCTGCCAGATAACCCAGTAAAATTTCGAGCGGGGACAGGGGCGGCATCAGCGTGTCCACGATATTACCCTGCACTTTGGAAATGACCATGGAAGACGATGTGTTGGCAAAAGCATTCTGGATCACTGTCATCATCATGATTCCCGGCGCCAGAAAGACCAGAAACGGCACCCCCATGACATCCGGACGGCTGGGTCCGATCGCAATGTTAAAGATCAGCAGAAACAGGCCCGCCGTGACCATCGGCGCCAGAAGGGTTTGCGTCCAGACCGCCAGAAAGCGCAGAGTTTCGCGCTGCGCCAGCGTGTAAAGGCCCATCCAGTTGACCGTTCCAAAGCGGCGCGCGGTCTGATCTGCGGAAATCTTCATGGTTTGCCCTCAACCTGATTCGAAGACAGCTTGTAACTCGAGCCGCAGTGTTTAGAATAGGGGGCTGAGACGATTTCCCAAGGCGGCCCGAATCCGGGGCCGCTTTCCGCTTTTGAAAGGCTTACGATGTCCTGGACAGACGAGCGCGTAGAACTGCTGAAGAAGATGTGGGGCGAAGGCCAGTCGGCCAGCCAAATTGCCAAGGAACTGGGTGGCGTGACCCGCAACGCGGTGATCGGAAAGGTGCATCGCCTGGGCCTGTCCAACCGGGCAGCGGGCGCTTCTCCGGCCAAGTCCGAGCCCAAGGAAAAACCAGCTCCGGCGCCTAAGGCCGAGGCCAAACCAAAGCCTGCGCCCAAGACCGAACCCGCACGTCCGGCCCCTGCCCCTGCGGCAGAGGCGAAACCCGCCGTGCCCGCCCGCCGTCAGATCATCCCCGCTGGTCAACCGTTGCCACCGCAACCGTCGGCCAACGAGATCAGCCCCGAGGCGCTGGCCAAGGTCAACGAGGTTGAGAAGAAGGCCAAGAAGCTGACGCTTATGGAGCTGACCGAGAAAACCTGCAAATGGCCGGTTGGCGATCCGGCGACGGAAGATTTCTGGTTCTGTGGCCTTCCCGTTGAAGCAGGCAAACCCTATTGCGAGGCGCATGTGGGCGTGGCCTTCCAACCCATGAGTTCGCGCCGCGATCGACGCCGGTAACATTGATGCGCCAGGATCCGACAGCACTGGAGGATACCTGGCTGGCCCGTGCAAAGCGCTTGCTGGCGCTGTCTGAGACCGGCCAGCATTTCACCAAAGACCCTTTTGACCGCGAACGCTATAACGAGATCGCCGCCATGGCCCGCGCCATGCTGGCTGATCTTGGGCAGGTACCCATTTCGCGGATTGAAGGGCTGATCACAGACCATGCGGGTGGCTATGCTACGCCCAGTATCGACATTCGCGGTGCTGTGATCCGCAGGGACCACATTCTTTTGGTGCGCGAACGGAGCGACGGACATTGGTCGATGCCCGGCGGCTTTGCCGATATCGGCAGCTCTCCGGCGGAAAATATCGAGCGTGAGGTCTGGGAAGAGGCAGGTCTGCGCGTTCGGGCGCGGCGTTTATACGCCCTGCGCCACAAAGCGCGGCACCCCTACCCGGCGGATGCGCGGGATTTCTACAAGCTGTTCTTTTTGTGCGACGAAGTTGGGCAGGACGACCCCAAGGCAGGAAGCGAAACCAGCGATGTGGGTTTCTTCCCAATGGCAAATCTGCCTGACTTGTCCCTAGCTCGAAACATTGAGCGGGACATTGCGGAAGCCTTTGAAGCGTTTTCTAGCGCGTCGGCAACAGCACTGTTTGACTGACCCCTACTGCGCGGGATGTGACGGAAGGTTCGGCATTGCCACCCAACCGGGCAATTCGTCTGGTGAAACCGAGACATGCAAACGCTCGGACTGGTCGCGGCCCACTTTGCGATGTTTGCGCAGCAGGAAAATCTTGCCCCAGCCGCGCCACGTCCCCACCGAACGCGCGTGCGGATCGGTGGGGAAGCGGTCGCGCCAGCCTTCAGGCAACGGCAACCCGTGCATCTCGGCCTTGTCCAGCATCCAGATCAAGGAAATATTGCTGAGCGGTCGCGCCTCTTCATACCCGTTCAACTGCCCGCCGATGTCACCATGTGTGCCCCGGAACCAGACTTGTTCCACATGCCCTTTGAATTCAGGCGTGCATTTCCACAGAACCGGGTCGAAAACCTCGCGCGTTTCGTCCAATGCCATGGCGTGATAGCCGTGACGGGTCGAGGGGCCCAACTGATGGTTGTGAAACGCGTGGCGTTCCTCGGCCCAGCGCCAGAGCAGCGGCAGCCGCAGGCCCAGCGCCTTGACCGTGTCCCAGACCCCGATCATCTCGATCTCGACCCCGTCGTGGCAGAACTTACGGCGAAAATCGCGCGCAGCGGTGCCGCTTGGATTACATTCATAATGGCGATACGCCTGCTGGATGTTGCGCTCGGTCGCGTGTTCGGCCTTGAGCAGACCAATCATATCGATCACCCCAGCCAGACTGCGCACGCCGTACGCCCCACGGGAATACCCAATGAAATAGATCCGGTCCCCCGGCTTGTAGCGTGAGGCAAGATAGCCGTAGGCGCGGCGAATCTGGCGATTGATACCCCGCCCCATCATCACATCCAGCGAGGACTTCCAGCTTTCCCACTGCACGCCCGCCTCATAAAACACCGAAATCTTGCTGCCCATCTCGCAACACAGGCGCAAGGTTTGCCCTGCATGGGTCTCGAACCCCGGTTCGAGCGTCGACATGGTACCGTCAAGGATGATGACATGGCTGAGCGGTTCTCGGTGAAGAACTTCGGCAGAATGTTCGGACCGCAAAGGCCGTCCGAGCCATCCAAGAACCTTTCTACTCAGCCGCGACAGATTCATGCGTCAGCAATTCCCATACTCTTTGAGGTGTGAAAGGCATATCCGCCTGCCGCACCCCGTGATCCCAGAGCGCATCCTGAACCGCGTTTGCCACCGCGGCCAGCGCGCCCACCGTGCCGGCCTCGCCGCACCCTTTCATGCCCATGGGGTTCGAGGTTGACGGAACCGGCGCCGAGGTAAACTTAATCATGGGTATGTCGGCGGCACGGGGCAAGGCGTAATCCATAAACGAAGCCGTGAGCAGTTGCCCGTGTGCATCGTGCACGACATGTTCGCTCAGCGCCTGTCCGATACCCTGCACCACCCCGCCATGCACCTGTCCTTCGGCCAGCATTGGGTTGATAAGATTGCCAAAATCGTCAACGACGGTGTACCGGTCAACCCATGTTTCCCCGGTGTAAGAATCGATCACAACTTCGGCAACATGCGCGCCATTAGGATAGCTGCGGGCATCAAGGTTCGCGCGCGCCTCGTGCTGTAGCAGATCCATGCGCCCGTCGGCGCGCGCCATCTCGGCCGCCTCGGTCAGGGTTGGCGTCAGGTTGGATCCCGGCGCACGGAATGTTTCGTGGTCAAAACTCACATCGCTTTCCTCAACCCCCATCTTATCGGCCAGATAAGGCGTGAATGCGGCGATCATCTTGTCAATCGTGGCGAGCGTCGCTGTGCTTTGCACCGTGACCGAGCGTGATCCGCCGGTGCCGCCGCCATGGCCAAGCCTGTCAGTATCGCCCTGAATGACAGCAATCTTGTCCATGGGAATGCCGGTCTGATCGTACAGAAACTGAGCGTAAACCGTTTCATGCCCCTGCCCGTTCGATTGTGTGCCGACGTGGAGGTTCATCGTACCATCCTCGCAAAACTCGACCTTCGAGTTCTCGGAAGGGTCACCCAAAATACTTTCGATATAGTAACAAAGGCCCTGTCCCCGGATCAGGCCGCGCCCGGCATCTGACGTTTTACGGGCCTCAAAGCCAATGGTCTGGCTGGCTGCGCGGCTGAGGATCATGTCGAAATCGCCGACATCGTAGGTTTCGCCAGTGGCAGAAGTGTAAGGAAAATCGTTGGGACGGATAAAGTTCTTGCGCCGAAGCTCCCACGGATCAACACCCAACTCACGCGCGGCACGGTCCATAACGCGTTCCAGCACATATATCGCCTCGGGGCGGCCCGCACCGCGATATGCATCCACCTGCGTCGTGTTGGTGTAAAACCCCTCGACCCGAAGATATGTGGTTTGCACGTCATAAACACCCATCAGCACCTTGCTAAACAGGCTTGTCTGAATCGCCTGCCCAAAATGGCTGTTGTAAGCGCCAAGATTGACTTTGCTGTGGACACGGTAGGCGGTGATCCTGTGATCCGCGTCAAAGGCCAGTTCGGCCAGCGACTGCAGGTCACGGCCATGGTGATCGGACAGCATTGCCTCGGACCGGTCCGACATCCAGTGCACCGGTTGGCCCAGCTTCATCGCAGCGACAGCGACGCAGAAATATTCGGGATATGGCATCACCTTCATCCCAAAACCGCCACCCACATCCGGCGTGGTGACGCGGACATCTTCAGCGTCGAGTTTCAGCTTTTGCGCCAGTTGCGCCTTCATCGCCCAGAC